>CAYRIE010000194.1:0-3382 GCA_964424215.1 uncultured Pseudobdellovibrionaceae bacterium | reverse complement strand
TGCTTTGCTAACGATAGGGGCGGGCAGACTTACTCTCAGCACCTGATAGTTGAAGAAACGCTCAGTGATGGCACTAAGGCGACGGTGGATTTAAGCACCTTAGGTACCTCGCCTTTCCAGCCTAAAAACAAGCCGCAATCTTTAAAGCTAAAGGCTAAGGGCAAAATTGATTTTTGTCTGGTGGTGGAATCAGAAGGTACGGCCAACACGCTTGTCTCTAATGGCATGACTCGCAGAAATCGCTGCATCGTGGTGGGCGCCCAGGGCGTGCCCTCTAATGCGGTCAGAGGCTGGGTGAAGCTGATTCAGAACCAACTTAAAGTTCCTATTTACTTTTTTGGTGATTTGGATGCGTACACGCTTCAGAATATTTTTAGAACTCTTAAGGCCGGTTCTGCGGCCAGCCTGATCCGCAACTCTGACTTCTCAGCACCTGAGGTTAAGTTTTTGGGAGTGCTTCCGGAGGACGTCAAAAAGTATGACCTTCACTGCTACGATGTGAAGGAGCGCGACCCGAAAGAGGCAAGATCTCTTAAGAAAGCCAAAGACGCGCTTAAGAACGATCCGTTCTTTCAGGATAAGAAAAATAAGCGCCTTGCGCAAATCCTGCACTGGCTGGTTCAGAATAAAAAGCGCTGTGAGCAGCAGGCACTTTTCAGTGTGGATCCCAGGGACCCCTTGATCTGTGAGAAGCTCGTTTTAGAAAAGATTAAAAACGGCAGCTACGTCTAAGGCAGTGTATCCAAAGTAAATTCTGGGCCTGTAAACTCAGGCTTGAGCGGGTTCAAATTGCCCTTGGGCACGGGGTTGTGCTTATTTTATAACCCTATGCTTAAGCCTCACCTTTTCTGGCCCCTCATTATCTCAGCGCTTTTTTCTACCGGCGCCCCTGCCCAGGCAGATGGACTTTTTAATAGCTGCCAAAGTCTTTTGTCTTTACCTGCCAAAGACAGCCAGGAGTTCATCCTTCCCGAGAAAGCATCAGCTGAAACCCTTCTTATGCACCAGCGGTACGGTGCCCGCCAGGTGCGCCAAGCCCTGGTGGAGTTTTACGAGCGCCCTGCCTCTTATGACGGCTTTAAAAGATGGTCTCAGGAGTTTTTAGAGGCAGATGACCTCCTTATTGAGATTGGTCTTAGGGAATCTGATGACCCTGAGTACGTGGACCCGGCCAGAGCTCTTGGCGAAAAACAAATCGATAGGATTTTCTCTGAGACCATGGAGCTTTTTGCTAACTTTCAGTACTTAAGAGATAAGGGCTATGATCAGTACCCTCAACTGGTGGCCGATGATGGCTACGCCTTCAGCAGGTTTGAAAGCTGGGCGATGGATCTTTATGGCAAGGCCACGCGCCTTCATAGAAACTATAAGCACCTAGGGGTTTTGTTTTCTGAAAAGTTTCTCGTGTTTCAAGAGACCCAAAACCGGATTGAGACTCTCGTTCGCCATCTGGGAAACCTTGTGGGCGCAAGGCAGCAGATCTTCGAGCACCTGACCTCTCAGCCGTCTGAGGACAGAATTAGCGCGGCTCTTCAGAGCCAGGTGCTGCCGCAAATCGAGGTGCGCCTGAGGCAAATCAAGGCGGCTCTTTCTGAGCGCAGCGAGGTGGCCGAGAGTCTTTCTGAAATCATCCTTCCTCAGAAGGAGCAGATGTCTCACCTAAGTGAGATTCTCTTGCAATTAGATCCGTGAGTTGCAGGCTCCTCCTAAAGAGCCTTCGTTGACCTTTTTAAGTGGCAGGTCTATATTTAGCGCTCCACACATCTCACTTTAAAAGGAGCACTTCGCCCATGTTGTCCAAGGCAAAATCTGAGGTTTTAGACGTTCAGGGTCACAAGTATCACTACTTTCCTTTGAGTCAGCTCGACTCAGCACAGGTGGCCAAGCTCCCCAGATCTTTGAAAGTGCTTTTGGAAAACCTGCTCAGGCACTGGGATGATGAAACCGTTCAAGAGGCCGACATTGAGGAGCTCACCCGTGGAGCTCAAAAAGAGCCCAGTAACTATGAGATTTCCTACTTTCCCGCTAGGGTTCTGATGCAAGACTTTACCGGAGTGCCGGGAGTTGTGGATCTTGCCGCTATGCGGGATGCGATGAAGGCCATGGGAAAAGACCCCTCTAAGATCAATCCGCTCACCCCGGTGGATCTGGTGATCGATCACTCTGTCATGGTGGATTTTTTTGGTAGCCCTCAAGCTTTTGATAAGAACGTCGAAGTTGAAATGAGACGCAACGAGGAGCGCTACACATTTTTGAAGTGGGGCCAGAGCGCCTTTGAAAACTTCAGAGTGGTGCCTCCAGGCACGGGCATCTGTCACCAGGTGAACCTAGAGTATCTGTCCCAAACGGTTTGGACCAAAACTGAGGATGGAAAGACCTGGGCCTACCCTGACACTTTGGTCGGAACCGACTCCCACACCACCATGGTCAATGGCTTAAGTGTTTTAGGTTGGGGCGTGGGCGGCATTGAAGCTGAAGCGGCTCTTTTAGGTCAGCCCGTGTCGATGCTGATCCCTCAAGTGGTAGGTTTTAAACTCACCGGTAAGCTCGCTGAGGGCGTTACGGCCACAGACCTTGTGCTGACAGTTACTGAGCAGCTGAGGAAAAGGGGAGTTGTTGGAAAGTTTGTTGAGTTTTATGGCGACGGGCTAGATGGGTTAAGCCTGTCTGATAGAGCCACCATCTCCAACATGGCACCTGAGTACGGCGCCACCTGCGGGTTTTTCCCGATCGATAAAGAAACTTTGCGCTACCTGAGATTTTCCGGACGCAAAGAAGAGTCGGTTCAGCTGGTTGAGCAGTACGCAAAGGCTCAAGGCTTGTGGCGCGATTCAGGTAAGGCCGAAAGCATCACTTTCTCTGAAACATTGGAGCTTGATTTATCTCAGGTTCAGCCGAGCATGGCAGGCCCTAAGCGGCCTCAGGACAGGCTGAGCCTACCTGAGGTAGCTCCCAGCCTTAAAGAAGCCTTGAAAGTTGAAGTTCAGCGCACAGAGCCTCTGACGGTTCCGGTGAGCGGCAAAGACTTTGAGCTTAACGAAGGTGATGTGGTAATTGCTGCGATCACTAGCTGCACCAACACCTCTAACCCCTCTGTGATGTTAGCTGCGGGGCTTGTTGCGCAAAAGGCCAACGCCTTGGGGCTTAAAGTTAAGCCGTGGGTGAAGACCTCACTGGCCCCTGGCTCCCAGGTTGTGACCGACTATCTTGAAAAGGCCAATCTTACAGGTGAGCTTAATAAGTTAGGGTTTGATCTTGTGGGCTACGGCTGCACCACCTGCATCGGAAACTCCGGCCCCCTTGAGACCTCAGTGGCTGAGGCAATTGATAAGAATAACCTTGTGGTCGCATCGGTCCTATCGGGTAACCGTAACTTTGAGGG
>CAYRIE010000193.1:0-3388 GCA_964424215.1 uncultured Pseudobdellovibrionaceae bacterium | reverse complement strand
ATTACGCTGGTTAAGTTATGCAGCTAGAGAAGGCAAAAGACACCAAGGGAAACGAGATCCCCAATCTATATGTGGACCCAAGGTCTGGGCACTACTATGTTCGTAAATCAAAGAAGGGTAAAAAACCCCTTATTAAATCCCTTGGTAAAATCAGCTTAACCATCGCCAAAACTCTCAAAGATCAAAAGATAGCTGAGTGGTTAGGTGACGATAAGCCAAGTGCCAAAAAAGGTGTAAAGCTTCATCTATTCACTACAATATGGGAAGGGGAGTATTTCCCGCATAAGAAAAAAACCACTAAGACTGCGACTTGCACTGCCTATGATGTTGCCTATCGAACGCATCTAAAAAAGGCGCTTGAGGATAAGTTCGTTGAGACCATTACCTCGGCCACCTGGGATAAGATTGTTGAGGACGCTCCGAAGGGGGCGATAATGTTCAATGCCCGCAAAGCGCTGGTGAACTTTCTTAATTATTGCCACACTGAAAAAGGCATCATCCCACCGCCTCCGAAACTAAAACTCCCTGATGAGCGTAAGCAAAAAATGAAGGGTGCAAAGAAGGCCGCTGGCAAAGTGTACACGCGCCGCCAAGTGGTGCTCCTGGCTCGTAGAGCTGGGGCAGGGTCTGAGCTTAGGCTTGCCATTCTTATGGGCTACAGGATGGGCATGAGAATCGGTGAGGTGTGCTCCCTTCGGTACTCCGAGGGCAACACAGAGGGTGAATACAATTACTGTGAGTTTAAACGCGATGGTGTGGTGATCCACCTGAATGAGACAAAGGTTAAAAAAGATCGTCACTTCTATGCGGATCTAATGGTGGAGCGAATACTTAAGCATAGACGTAAATCCAGGAAGTCGGAGTGGGTGTTTCCTCAGCGAACTAGGCTTGATAAGAGGCTATCCACAAATGGCCTTGATAAGTATTGGCAAGACGTAAAGTCCAAGCTTCAGATCGTGGGCAGGTTTCATGATTTGAGGCATACGTTTTTGACATGGAAGTTCAAATCGAAGGGGGCAAAAGCCAACATGGCTCTGATTTGTAACTACGCCGGACTAACCTTGAGTGAGGCCGAGAGGACCTACTTGCATCTAGATGAAAACGACACGAAAGGCGTGGTGGGGCGTGGTGATATTTAGAGTATTCTTTTTTGCTATCTGTGGAATAATTGTGGAGCTAAAAGTAGAGCTGAATATTTTTAGATACTTAGGTCCAGTTTTGGTGCGCCAGAGAGGTCTACAGGACCACTCTCTATATTCACCTCTAAATGCCTATCAAGCTATTGAAATTACTAAGGTTGTTACTCATTGCCTATATGGTTTCGCTTGTCTGTCTAGAGGCGCTGAAAGGCGCATGAATGCGTCGCTGTTTACCAGCTATCTGTGGAAAATTTGTGGAGCAAAGAGGTTAATTGCCCGGCTCCATTTCCTTCAATCATCCAATCAAAACTTCGACAGCTCGACTGGTTTAGGGACCAGCCTAGCACAGCTTTATTCAAAAATCACAGTCCAGAAAAAGAGGGGGAGTTATGGCCACTATTGAGATCACCATTTTGAATTGGGACAAACATAACCCTAAACGTGATCAAAAAACTTATTCTTGGCTCCGTTTGAGCAACGACATCACGACAGATCGGAACCTTTTTGGGCTCGATGCTGAACAAAAGTTTGTGTGGGTTGCCCTATTATGTGAGGCATCAAAGGATAATGTCGGAAAAATCGAGATCGATATTGGCTTCCTTTCGCATATTACTGGAGTGAAGGAAAATAAAATTACCCGCCTACTAGCCCATTTGGAGCAGAAGGGGATCATTTCACGACAAAATCCGGTCGCGCACTACCCCGAACATCAACCAGTCACTACACCTACGGACGGACGGACGAACGATACGAACGATACGAACGAGACGGACGGACGGACGGAGCCGGAAAGTTCCGGCGAGTCTGAGATCAACTCTCGCCAATTGTTTGAAATTTGGAATGAACATCGGGGAGATTTGCCCAGAGCCAATAAGCTCACCGAGGAGCGCAGGAGCAAGATACTTTTACGGCTCAAGGAAAACCCTTCGATGGCCTACTGGGTGGCCGTGGTAACGGCGCTAGCGGCCTCAGACTTTGCGACCGGGAGAGTGCCAGGCTCAAATGGGAAGTACTGGGCCAGTTGTGATTTTGATTGGCTCATCCGCAATGAGACCAACCACGTCAAAGTTTCTGAGGGTAAGTACCGCAACAAGAAGCGGGATGCCCCACCGCCGATCAGGGGTAGTGGCGACAAAATCAGTGAGCTAGAAAAATTCAGAGCACGGCAACAAGAGCGGGAGGTGGGGACGTGATTGAGGAAAAGAATCCGCTGGAAGACTTGGACCCATGCTTGGATATGCATTTCAAGTTTTGGTCAAAGGTGGCCAGGTACTACAACCAAGAGGCAAGGCTTGATGTTGGCACACTTGTCATGTACGCGCAGCACTCCTCAGAGTTCTCTGTGGAACAACTAGCTGTGGCGTTTAAAAAATACGCCGATGATCCAAAGCACCAGTTTATGCCCAGGCCCGCACAACTCCGGCAGTACCTAGCGCCTGTCCAAGATGCTGAGTCTGAGGCTCGTGAGATCACAGCGCGTATTGTGAAGGCCATAGTTGACCATGGTTGGT
This sequence comes from uncultured Pseudobdellovibrionaceae bacterium, assembly GCA_964424215.1. Taxonomy (GTDB): domain Bacteria; phylum Bdellovibrionota; class Bdellovibrionia; order Bdellovibrionales; family JAGQZY01; genus CAYRIE01. The sequence goes on along the minus strand of CAYRIE010000193.1, from coordinate 738 downwards.
GCAATTCCCAGAAAGCTAAGGCTGACATAGGGCCGGAAGGATGGGCCGCTGTAGAAGGCTCAGGGGGTTGGCAGAATGTTTGTGAAAACCATGGGCTTAAAATCGACCCGACCCAGTTCGCCGCACAGGCCAGGGGAGTTATTAAGTCACAGATTGAGCGCCGCAACGCTGGTCAAGCTATCGGACTGGATAGGCAGCTAGAGGGAGGTAACTCAGCAATGAAGCTCATCCAGGATCTAGCAAAAGAAAAGGAATTGGGGCGTGAGTAAATACAACCTGCACTTTGCCTGCGAGATCATCCCGCTCATTCTACAAGATGAGTGTGGGCTGCATCGTCCGGAATACCTTCGCATGGCAGCTGAGGAGATAAGGGCTGTTGCTGATTTATTTGATGAGCAAGCAAAGCACATTGAAGAAAACAAGGTTCAAGAGATTGGCCCGGCAGAGGCCCAAGCTCTCATGGCGTTAGCGAAGTATCATATTAAGCACTAACGAAAGGCTGGGGATGATCACGATAGATCTAGATCGACAAATTACAGATGAAGAAAATAGCGATCCTAGGTTTCTTCGGCTACTTGCAGCTGAAGCTAGGGAGAAAGCAGAGTACTTAATTGGCTTTGCAAAAAACGCTGAAAAACGCGCCAAGGGAAAAGAGCTTGTAAAAGAAAGCTGGGACTTAGCCCATGATCTCCAAGAAAACTTCGACCCCAAAAAGCTTGAGGCCTTTGTGCAAAAGCA
>CAYRIE010000192.1:0-3389 GCA_964424215.1 uncultured Pseudobdellovibrionaceae bacterium | reverse complement strand
AGGAAGATTACCTGAGTCGCTACAAAGACTGGAGCGCAGAAGAAAAAGCGCTGATTGCGCGCCAAGTAGCTCAAGGAGCTATCAAGTACGGCATGCTGAAGATAGATAACAACAAGAAAATCGTTTTTGACATGGACGAGTGGCTGAAGCTGGATGGGGACTCGGGCCCCTTCCTTCAGTACTCCTATGCGCGCATTCAGAGTATCGTACGCCAAGCGCGGGCTAAGGGCTTGATGGATGGGTTTGTAGGTAAGTTCACGCTCACGGCATCCAAAGCGGAGCGCCAAATTCTGAGCAGTCTATCGTTTTTCCCGGACTCCGTGCTGAGCTCTGCGACTCAGTACCGCCCCTCTATTCTTTGCAACTATCTCTATAAGCTCGCCAAGCAGATCAACTTCTTTTACCACGAGTGTCCCATACTTCAGGCCGACTCTGCTGAGCTGCGCTTAGAGCGCTTGGCTTTGATTCACGCAGCCGGGGTGGTGATGGGGCAGGGACTGAATCTTCTAGGCATTCAGGGACCGGAGCGCATGTGACCCTTCTCGTTAAAGACATTCTTCAGCGCATGAAAAAGCAGGCTCAGCCTGAGCTCAAAGAAAAGTTCAGGGCCCGCGGGCTTGAGAGCGTTGAGTTTGGGCTCACGGATCGGGCCTTGATGGACCTTTCCAAAGAGATGGGGCCGCAGCCCTTTCGCATCCTGGTGGAGCTTTGGGACACGGGGTTTTATGAGTGCAGGTGGCTGGTTTTGCTCGCTGTAGAGCCTAAGGATCTAACCCGCGCGCAGGTCGAAGCCTGGGGAAAGGATCTTCAAGATAAAGCTCAGGCCCAGTGCCTGGCAGGAAAGATCTCTAATGCTTCTTTCGTGCCCCGGCGGCTCAAAGACTGGCTCCAGTCTGAAAGCCAAGCCATGGTTTCTCTTGCAGAGGAATGGTTGTGGGCCAAGGTGAAGGAGGCTGAGGTTTCCAGCCGTGCCCACGCCGATTTAGCTAAAATCGCTCCAAGGGTGAAGGATATCTTGCTTCAAGAGCACCGCGCGCCCTATGCTCTCTGGACTCGAATCGAGAAAGTGCTCACTAAAGCAGCAAATAAGGAAAAATTTACGGCTTTTAGGCCTTTGGGCGAGGATTAGGTTTCCAAATAATTTCAGCCACTTAGCTCGGACTTCATGCTTTTTTAACAAAAAAGATGAGAAGTGTCTAAGCTAGGGGGTTCCCTATCTAAATAGATTCTGTGACACTAGGGTTAGTTAAGATTTGGTTAACAATTTGTGAGCTTAGGGGGCAAGCCCTCCCTAATTTCTAGAAGGATGACGGATGAACAAACAACATGAAAAGCAAGCAAGGCAGGAGCTCTTTAATAGAGCAGGTAGCTACTTAAAAAAGAAAAGGCTCGAGTACTCTTATAGCTTAAAGGACATTGCAGATCGTGTGGGTTGCAAAGCGCAGTTTATTTGTAACATTGAGCGCGGCAAAGCCTTCCCTCCTATGCAAGTGATGAGGGGAATGATTGAGGCTTATCAGATTCCCGAAAAGGAGATTCTCGCATTCCTAACGGATCTTCAGTATGACTTTTTCAAGCAACTCTATTTTGAAGATGGCGAACAGAGAGCTAAGATTTCTTCTTAAGGCTTAGGTGATGATGTGGGACTGAGCGGTTGTTCGCGTAAGTCCCACAGTGCGGCCAGGCCTGCCACAGCGTAGGCGGCCAGTAGGTGGTGCATCTTAAGGCCCCAACCAAACACCACGATAATCACCACACTTGAGATGACCATAAAAAAGCTGTTCAGCACATTGTTGGCTCCAATCAGTTGGGAGCGTATTTCTGTGGGCGTGCTTCCCACCAGCACGGTGTAAAGCGGAACCACAAAGAAACTGGCAAAAAACGCCAGAGCGAACAGCCCGATAAAGAGCGCCACCGGCCAGGTAAAACCGAGGAGCTCTGAAAAGCTCCATGGCCTTAAAGGGTGGTGATCCCACTGACTGAGAGCTAGTGCCATAAGGCCAAGAGCTAAACTCATACCCCAAGTGCCCACCCTCAGGCTCCAGCGGAATCCTTTTTTCCGGGCCAGCAGGTAAGTGAACACAGCACCTAAAGCGATCCCGCCGCAAAAAAGCGCAAGTAGAGCTGTGAAGACGGACTCCTGCGCGCCGAGGTACTGGGTGGTCATGCTCGGCATCAGTACGATTAGGCCGGCACCTAAAAACCAGAACCAGGAAATTCTTAAGAGCACCTGTGGCACACCTTCGGTACGGAAGGCTAACTTCACCACCCTGAGGTTAGAGGCGAGCCATGTTTTTAAAGGGAGAGGCTTGGTAGTGCCCTGAGGGGCCGGCAGCTTCGGTAGCCCCAGACTTGAGAGCCAGCCCAAAAGGGAGGGGAAGAACAAAAACCCTGCCAGCACCTGGGGCTGAATATGGGTTTGGCTCAGGTAGCCGCCGATCAGCGTCCCTAAAAGGATAGATAAGAAGGTGCCCATCTCAACAGCGGTGTTCGCCGCAAGAATGCGGCTGGAGCCGACCAAGTCCGGAATCACGGAGTACTTCACTGGGCCAAACAGAGCCGACTGCACACCCATTAGAAAGAGCAGGCCCAGAAGGGCGCCGTCCCATCCCTTTAAAAAGCTGAGGCCAGCTGCCGCCATAATAAACACTTCGAGAAGCTTCACTTGTTGAATGAGCGAGGATTTGGAAACCCGGTCGGCCAGAACTCCAGAGGAGCCAGAGACAAGGAAGAACGGTAATATGAAAATGCCGCCAGCGAAGGCCGCAAGAGGCTCGCCCGAAAGCTTAAACACTTCCACTCCGCGGAAGGTCAGCAGAGCGATCAAGGCCGTCTTAAACAAGTTGTCCGCAAAGGCTCCAAGAAATTGGGCCCAGTAGTAGGCGTGAAACTTGCGCTGTGAAAAAAGCATTCTCCTATCTTCGATCAACCTGTGCGCTTCGTCTAACAGTTTCTGGGATGTCACAAACAAGAAATTAAATGATTGCTCCCGAGAGCCTTGAGATGTTGAAGTAAAGAAAAGATGAACGGAGGGGGCTCATGAAGAGAATTTTTAGCACGATTGCTTTGGTCCTTTTAGCTCAGCCCGCAGCTTGGGCCACGGGTTTTGAGAAGGACAATCTCTGGTCCGGCGAACATGGCGGCAAAGCAGGTGCTGCCGTTTCAAGCTCCCATGGACCCGAATCGCTTTACTTTAATCCGGCGCGGCTGGGGAAAACCGAAGGCCGCCAAACGCTGTCGGTTGATTTTTCGCCAACATGGGCGCAGTTCGAAGCTCCTATGGGAAGCCCCCAAGGGCCTCATGAATCCTCCTTGTCCCTTTCTCCTCTTTTCGGAGTCAGTTACGGGCATAAGTTCAATGACAAGTGGGCCGTGGGACTGGGCTCCCA
>CAYRIE010000191.1:0-3414 GCA_964424215.1 uncultured Pseudobdellovibrionaceae bacterium | reverse complement strand
CAGGTGAACCCCTGGCTGACTTCTTTGAGATTTGGGCGGCTTGGCGGCCCCGATCTCAACCTGATCATAGCACTGAATGGCGTCAGCATTGATCACGTGGCCACCTAGATCAGCCTGAAGCTGGAAACCCAGGTCAGTTTTCCCACTGGCCGTCGGCCCCTGAAGCAGCACAAAAAGAGGCTTAGACGGTTCGGCCAAATGCTTTTTCCAGTTCACGGTAGCTGTACTCGATACTCACCGGGCGGCCATGGGGGCAAAAGCTAGAGAGCGGAAACTCATCCATTTGCACTAACAGTTTGCGCATTTGATCTAAGCTTAGAGCCTGCCCTGCTCGCACCGAGGAGTGACAGGCCATGGTGGCCATAACGTGGGCCAGATGTTTTTCTAGCGAGATGCTTCCGCCCTTATCCGCCAGCTCCGTAGCAACGGTCACCAGGGCCTGAGCGAGCGCTTCCTCTTTGATCAGCACAGGTCGGGATAAAACACAGAGCACCTCAGGCCCCGTCCACTCAAGTTCAACGGCCAGCTCTGCTAGCTCCTGGCGGGCCGACCACAAAGCTTCGGCCCTTTCCGTAGGCAGATCCAGGACGAGCGGCACTAAAAGGCCTTGGCTGGAGAGATTCTTTTCTTTGAACTGCTTCCAAAGGGACTCGTACTTAACCCGCTCATGAGCTGCGTGCTGATCGATCAAGATCAGCGAGTGCTCATTTTGAGCAACAATGTAGGTGAGGTTGGTTTGACCGAGCACCTGGAGGGAGGACCAGTAGCCCCCACTGCTGGCGGGCTCCGCAGGTGACGGCTCCGCAGGTGCAGGCTCCAGCGGCGCGAAACCTTCTAAGGCGCTACGCACCTGGGGCTGAGGCTCCCAACTTTTCTGCTGAAAGTGCGTTCGATAAAATTCCGGCTCGTTAAAATGCAAAGGAGATGGCGCGGGCGCGGGCTGATAAGTGGTTTGGGAGATCGCTGCGGGTGCAGAGTTTTTCCCCAGCCAGGGAGCGCGCTCAAGTCCTGACCTAAGCGTGGAGCGGACGGCCCGAAACGCACCGGAAGCGTCGCGAAACTTCACCTGACTTTTGGTGGGATGGACATTGACGTCGATCTCATCGGGGGAACATTTGAGGTCGATTACGCAGTAGGGGTACTCGCCGTGCATGAGCAGACTGTGATAGGCGTCCATGACGGCCGCCTGCAGACCGCGGTCCACAATCCATCTGTTCTGTGCGAAAAGCCAAATGCCGCGGTTCTGGCGCATCACATTTTGAGGAGAGGCGAAGTAAGCTTTTGTTTTAAAGATTCCTGATTCACCCTCAGCCACAAAAAGCGGCTCCACTCCCAGCACATCTTGGATCCGCTGAGCCGGCTCGCTCACCCTCGGCCACGAATGCAGAAGTTGACCTTTGTGACGAATCTTAAATTCGACATCAGGATGGGCCATGGCTAAAGCTTTGAGCGCGTTGCGGATCTGCGAGATCTCAGAGCCCTCGGACTTAAGAAACTTTTTACGCGCGGGCACGTTTTCAAAAAGATCCTGAATCACAATGCGGGTGCCGCGGGCGCCGCTGGAGGGGGAGATCTCTTGAGCCACCCCAAAATCTAGATCGAGCCGGTAGGCTGAATCGGCGCCGGCTGCGTGACTTATCAGCTGAATTCGGCTGACAGAGGCCAGTGAGGCTAAGGCCTCACCGCGAAAGCCAAAGCTGCTAAGGCTCCACAAATCATCGATCTGGCGGATCTTGCTGGTGGCGTGCCTTTCAAAGACAAGGGGAAGCTCTTCCTTTGCCATTCCCGCACCGTTATCCACCACCTGAACAAAGCGTCCGCCTTGATCCAGATCAATTTCAATGCGGGTGGCCCCAGCATCCAAGGAGTTTTCCACAAGCTCTTTAACCATGTGAGCTGGCCGCTCAACGACTTCACCTGCGGCAATTTGGGAGATGGTTTGGTCCGCTAATCTCTGAATGGACATGCCCTGGTATAGAGCCCTCAGGACGGAGCTGTCATGGCGGAAGCCAGCTTAATGCATGGAGTTAGACTGGAGCATGTATTCAAAGCTCACTAAAAAGCTCCAAAAGGGGGCTCCCGTCCAGTGGTATTTAACCCCCGTGTCGAGGCGGACCTCACCGAGCGCCAAAGAGAGAGTGGGTGCGGCACTAACTCCCCAGTCCCACCTGGTCAGATCAATCTCCATGCTCTCAGACTTAACGGAGTTGTAGATCAGCGCGGGGCCGAACCTGACGGTGAAGTTAAATTTCTCTTTGAGGTAAAACGGGAAAAGTAGATTGTAATCCATCAGAACACTGAAGGCCTGAACATCACCCTGAGGAGATTGGGGCTGCGCAAAGGACACTTGAAAATCGGCCAAAGGGCCCTTCCAAAACCAATCGGGCCCAGCCAGCTTCAATCCCACGCCCCACTGATCCATCCTCCCATTCGGCACCAGGTGGGGCCGATCCTGATGGAGCATCAGACTGAGTCCGATTCCGTTCTTAAAAATCGACGGAAACCCAGGCTCGGTGGCTTGTTTTGTCCAGTCGACCTCTTCCTCCTGCTCTTTTTTCTGGCGGTCTGCTTGAGCTGGAGGAGCAAGATCCGAGGTGGTCAGGTAGCCCAGCTGTCCACGAACTTTGACCCGCCGAAACTTGATGTCCTTGCCGTAAATTTTCCTGCTGGCTAGGACCTTTGTTCCATGGGGAAGAACGCCCAGGATGTCCGCTTCAAGACTTGGCTTCTTTAAGAGATAAGCCTCTGATCCGGTGACCACGGCGGGAAAAGCTGGAGGAGGTTTGGGTCGCGAGCTTTGTGCCAGAGCGCCCATGGAAAAAAGCAATCCCACAAAAACCAGGGTGAGCTGGCCTTTAAGAGATTTCAGCGTAGGGTCCATCGAAGAATCCAGACGCGGTAGAGTGCTTCCAAAACAATTGCAGCCGACATCTTGCTCTGACCCACTCTACGGTCTTCAAAGATGATAGGAACTTCGAGGCCTCTCATGCCGCGCTTAAGGGCGCGGTATTTAAGTTCGATCTGAAAGCAATAACCTTCGGAGCTGACCTCTTGCCACGGTAAGGAGCGCAGGCATTCGGCCGACCACAGGTTAAAACCTCCGGTCCAGTCTTTGAGTGGGTAGCCTAAAATCAAGCGCGAATAGGCCGAGCCCCCGCGACTGATAAGCCTGCGAATGAGGCCCCAGTTGGGAGCGTCGCCGCCCTCAACATAGCGAGAGCCAATTACAAAATCGTAGTCCTCTTTTTTGGCTAACAAAGCTCCAAGATCCACGGGCCGGTGAGAAAAGTCCGCATCCATTTCAACGACCCAGCGGTAACCGCGCTCCATAGCCCAATCAAAACCTGCCAGATAAGCTTTGCCAAGGCCGCTCTTAGCTTCCCGCACGAGCAGGTTCACCCGGCTTTCCGCACC
>CAYRIE010000190.1:0-3523 GCA_964424215.1 uncultured Pseudobdellovibrionaceae bacterium | reverse complement strand
GGCCTTCATTGGAAAAATACCCAGCAGATAAATCAGCCTGTCGCCAAAAACGATGCCATACGCAAGAAAGATTCCAAAAATAGCGCCCGAGGCTCCCACCACCGGCACCATCAGTGAAGATATAGAAGTATTGAAGATCAGAAAGACGGCGTAGCCACCTACAACATAAATGAGAGCCGCTCCCACACCGCACACCAGGTAGTAGGTTAGGAAAAACCTTGAGCCCCAACGCTGCTCCATCTCACTGCCAAACCACCAGAGCATCAGCATGTTAAAGGCCACGTGCCACAGCTCTCCCGGTGAGTGCAGGAACATGTAGCTGGCCAGCTGCCAAACAAAGCCCCTTTCCAGCACATCCATGGGTTTGAGGCTGAAATAGCTCATGAAAAAATTGCTCTTAAAAATCAGGCTCTCTAAAAGGATCTGTCCCACGAACCACACAAGAACCGTGGCAATAATGAGCTTTTTTACAACCGGTGTGATTCTTGCGGAAAACATCATCCGACCGTGACTTTGCATTAGGTCTCTCCCATTTGGGAAAAGGCTTTTTTCAGGCGCGCATAACTTTGAGCCGCCGTTTCAACTACAAGTTTGGTCTCCGCGATCAGAGGGAAAAAGTTCGTATCCCCCCTCCAGCGCGGAACAATATGCCAGTGGAGGTGTCCCGGAATTCCGGCACCAGCTGCCGCTCCGAGATTCAGGCCGGCATTCACCCCATCTGGCCCGTAGACTTTACTGACGATTTGAAGCGAAGATCGAAAAATCTTCATAAGAACTTGGTACTCCTCGGAGCTGAGCTCCTCAAAGCCAGCCACGTGCCGCCTGGGAAGAACCAGGATGTGGCCGCTGTTGTAGGGGTACTTGTTAACTATAACAGCTGCATCATCCCCGCGGAAAAGAACCAGGGTGCTGGCGCTGGGGCGCTTGCTCAGGGCCTCACAGAAGACGCACCCCTCAGAGCCTGTCTTTCGCCGAACGTAGGGGGACCTAGCTGGCCGCTCCATAACTGGAAGACGCCCTTCCGCTTTTTGACTTTTCTTTCCGGATTTTGACGACGCAACTTTTCTCATCTCAGCCTTTTATAGTCGCACGCCTTAGAGCCTGCCTAAAGCGCAAAAAAGCCCCTTCCTACAAAGAAGAAGAGGCTTTTGAATCGGAACAAAAAATGCCGGACCTTAGGACTGTCTGGTTTCCTCTTTTTTGAGGTCTTTCAGAGCGTCGCCGAACATCTCGCCCAAAGTCGTGCGGGAAGTTGTAGTGGCTTTTTTGATGTAGCTGTCCACATCGCCTTTTTCTTCTCGCAACTTCACAAGCTTTGAGCTGAGGCCAATTTTCCTAGCATCTTTATCGATGGTGATCACCTCAGCTAGGAACCGGTCGCCCTCTTTGCAGAAGTCTTCGGCCTTGCTGATGCGCTCAGTGCTCAACTCAGAGATGTGGATTAGACCTTCAATATCGGCCTCTAGCTCCACAAACACTCCGAAGTCAGCGATTTTCTTCACTTCCACTTCGTGCTGGGAACCGATGCGATACTTCTCGTCAATTTGCGACCAGGGGTCAGCCTCAAGTTGTTTGATACCCAGGCTGAACCGCTCATTCTCGATGTCCACACCCAGAACCACGGCGCGAACCTTCGCACCCTTTTCAAACATTTCTGAGGGGTGGTTCACTCTGCGAGTCCAAGAGAAATCGGAGATATGCACCAGTCCATCAATGCCATCTTCGATACTCACAAAGATACCAAAGTCTGTGATGGATTTGATTTCACCTTCGATGATCGTGCCCGGGGCGTAGCTCTCTTTAAGCTCCAGCCAGGGGTTGGTCTCAAGCTGCTTCATGCCGAGGCTGATCCTACGGTTGGAATGATCCACTTCCAGAACGACCACATTCACTTCATCGCCCACGTTCACAAGCTGCGAGGGATGCTTAATTCGCTTGGTCCAGCTCATCTCAGATACGTGAATAAGGCCCTCTACTCCGTCACCCAGCTCTACAAAGGCACCGTATTCAGCCAGGCTGACCACTTTACCAGTGAGCTTAGTTCCAGCGGGGTAGCGATCTTTAGCCTCTTCCCAAGGATCTGTTTGCAGCTGCTTCAGCCCCAAGCTGACACGCTCTTTTTCTTCGTCATATTTAAGGACTACAACTTCGATCTCATCACCCAGATTGATGACTTCAGAGGGATGCTTTACGCGGCCCCAGCTCATGTCGGTGATGTGAAGCAAGCCATCCATGCCGCCCAGGTCGATAAAGGCACCGTAGTCGGTGATGTTCTTCACAAGACCTTTAACAACGGAGCCTTCTTTCATGCCGCCCAGAGTTTGACTCTTAAGGCTCTCGCGCTCTTCTTCAAGGAGAGCTCTACGTGAAAGAACAATGTTGCCACGCTTTTTGTTGAACTTGATAACTTTGAATTTGTACTTTTTGCCGATGTAAACGTCCATATTGCGAACCGGACGCAGGTCAATCTGGCTACCAGGCAAGAAAGCCTTTACGCCGATATCGACACTCAGACCGCCCTTCACCTTAGAGATGATGGTGCCTTCGATCAGTTCTTCATTTTCAGCGGCTCTAGAAATGTCATTCCAAACACGCAGCATATCAGCGCGATCTTTGGAGAGAACCACCATGCCGTTTTCATTCTCGATACGCTCGATATAAACTTCAACTTCATCGCCAGCGGCGACAGAGTTTTGGCCGTCCACCACGCGGAATTCACCGATGGGAATCAAACCTTCAGACTTGTACTTGATGTCCACGAGCACGTAATCGGATTGAACTTCCACCACGCGACCTTTGACGACGTCTCCGACTCGGATGTCGTTGTCTTGGATGGATTTGGCAAAGAGTTGGGCAAAGTCCGACGTGGAAGCTTCAGAGTTCGATTCCCCATCTTCCAGCATAGACAGAATCTTGATCTGCTCCTGCTGTGCTTTGGTTAAGTTTTTGGTGTTCTCTTGATTATCATTCATAAAATCTTCAATACCTCCTGCGGGATACAAACCGGCGGTCCGCGTCCCTATAAATTTCTCGCGAAGGGTTGTTAAGTTCTCGAGATCGCTCAGTTATAAAACCTAACCGCTGAATGTCAAATAGGAAACGATAGCGGGACTAGAGCAGTCCTTTAGTGCGCACATAGGCTGCGACTTGGTCCATCACCTCATCTAAGCTAAACCCCGTAGTATCAAGCACTTCGGCGTCTGTCGGCACGGCCAAGGGGGCCGCCTTGCGCATTTGATCACGCTCGTCCCGCTCCTTCTGACGGGCTCTGGCAGCCTCTAAGCTATCGCCAAACTCCTGTGCACGGCGCTGAGCGCGGTCTTCTTGACTCGCTGTGAGAAAAATCTTCACGCGCGCCTCAGGAAAGACTACGGTTCCGCAGTCTCTACCTTCGGCCACAAGCCCTGGCGGAAGGTCCGCCAGATCTCGCTGTCCTTGGAGAAGCGCTTGTCGAACGCCGGGAAATTGGCTGATGCAGGAGGCGCTGGCGCCCACCTTCTCTTTGAAGATTTCTAAGGTGACG
>CAYRIE010000189.1:0-3533 GCA_964424215.1 uncultured Pseudobdellovibrionaceae bacterium | reverse complement strand
ATTTGTCGGTAGTCGGCCCTGCGCTGAGGGAACTTGGTACTTAAAGAGAGGGCCCAGGTCTCAAGCGTCACTTCATCTTTCAGGATCTTTCTGGAGTCCAGCGCGAGGTCGGCTGCCTTAACTCTAAGGTCCGGAGCCAGGTCCGTGGGATTAACGGCCACTTGAAAGAAGATCTCAGAGGCCGGCTCAAACCTTTTTAAAGAGTAGAGGGTGTAGGCCTTCTGATAGCTCACCTCACCCACTTTGGATCCTTTTGGATTAAGCTTTAGGTAATGGTCATAAGAGTCTAACTTCAGCTCGGGCTGATTGAGTTGTTCTGAAACCTCGATCTCACCTAACAAAGACCCTTCAAACAGAGTCAGAATTTTTTTATCGGGCTGGTCGGCCTTAAGCTCTCTGAAGGCCAGAAGGGATGTGGCGCGATAGAACCTCCGCCCCTGCTCAAAGTCAGATATTCTGTGAGCGACCTGAGCTGCCCAGTAGTTCATATCTATGTCTTTTGGGAAAACTGTTAGGAAGGCCGCATAAGAGGCCAAAAGGTGCTTATCTAAGCGGTTTTTTTGCAGCTGGTTCCACCTTGTGATGGATCCTCTAAATTTCGTACGAAGCTCATCGCAGCGCTCTTTGTCTCTGCACTTGCCGTGGTCCCAAAACTGAGCTGCACGGTGGGCATCGTTAGCGGCCTGAGCTCCTTTGTTCTTATCAATTTGTATTTGAAAGAGCCGAACATACCCTTCTAATTGATCTTCGTAGGCGATCTCTCCGCTCTGGAACAAAAACTCCCATGTCGCGATGGCAGAGTTGAGCTGTCCCACCCGCTCAGCTTCACGGGCCAAGTACAGAAGATTTTCGACACGACCGTGACTGGGGCTTAAGGTGTTTACGAGATCAATTTCGCGTCCGCCCACCTGGCCGCGCGCCAGAAAGGTCGTAAAATCTCTTGAGACATCGTAGTGAAAGCTCTCATCCACCAACCCGTCCCCTCTAAGATCTAAATGCTTGGGATTGGTTAGAATCTCCTGAAGGGAAGCTTTACCGGCGGCTAGGTTGCCTGTGTTCAGCTCAGCCCATCCCTTGCGATGGAGTACGTAGCCCGTTCGGGGCGTTGCGGGCCATATGAGGGCGCGTTGATAATAAAAAATGGCGGTCTTAAAATCCCGCACGTCAAAGTAGGTGTCCCCGAGCCGAGTCAGGGCCAAGCCCAAAATCTCATCGCTGTGTCTTTTTCGCCCCTCTTTAAGGAGCATGTTTAGAGTATCAACAGCTTTATTGCGCTCGCCCACCGCTCCTTGAAGGAAGGCTACCTGCAGCAGCACGGGCCCACGGTGTTCTCCATGGATATGAGGAAGAGCCTTGCGGTAGTAGGCCAGGGCAATTTTTTGATCTTCCTTTGCACCCTGACACTCCTGACAGTTGCCTTCGACCTGTTTAAGAAGCTTAAGGCGTGATCTCTCCGCGTACAGATCTGCAAGCCTGTGATGGATTCCATGGATGGTTTTGGCGTTGGTCTCTTTGCTGAGGACCCCTGTGAGCTTATCGATCACATAGTTGGTGGTCCCAATATCCATCTTCTCTTGCGCCCCAAGGGTGCCGGGAAGAAGGATCAAGCAACAAAGTGTTCCAAGCAGCCAGTTTTTCATGGTCAGATCTCCTCTTGAACCACTGCAAACCTAAGCCTTGAAAATCCAGCTGAGGTCGCCTTTAAAATAATGGGATCCACCAAGCTGTAGTCGGCGCTCTTATCCGCCTGAATCACAATAGCTAGCTTGGCTTCTTCACCTTGCTCTTCTCTTAGGCCCGCAACCCGCATTTCAAAGAACTCATCTAGAGCTGCTTCAGATACAGGCTGTTCATCTATGAGGATGCCTTGGTGGGTCACTTTGACGATCGTTCCACCATCGAGCACCACACTGCTGCTCGCAATGGGAAGATCAATGTCATCCAAGTTGAGCTCGTGAGGCTGGTTCATCGAGGTGACTAAAAGGTAAATGACCAAAATCGAGAAGACGTCCACCAGAGAGGTCAAAATCAGCGTGGCCGCAAGTTTATTACCCGAGCGGCCTTTGCTCGGCTTGATCAGCGACAGCCCACTGATTTCTTTATTTATTTCTCGGTCGTAGATAAATGCTCTTTCCATCGCTTCCTGCCTTATAGGGGTGCAATACCCAGGTGTTCCCACCCGGATCTTTTAAGAATGTCGAGAGTTTTGATCACATTCGCGTAGTTAGAATTTTCACTAGGGAGAACGAGTGCGGTCTTCATGTCAGGGAAGCTTGTTTTGTAATCCGTCAGGACGTCCTCAAGGTCGGTCCACATCGCGCCACCGCTGAGCTGCTTCTCTCTCTGATCATTGCGAGCTTCGGGAAGATCCTTCACCATCAAGGTGATGGAGCCGTCCTGCTCAAACTTGGCCCAAAGAGAGGGAGGATTTTCTTCGTTATCCAGCGTCTCATTTCCCAGCCCTTGAAGTAGATCTAAGCTTCCAATGTTCACCCACACGGCACTGAGCAGCAGAAAGCTGATCAACACCGCAAGCAGGGAGATCACCGGCATCAGATTGATTTCAAAATTTGTTTTTTCTTGATCCATGACACGGCCTCACGTTCTAAGTACGTACAAACAAACTTAAAGGACTACTACTTCGCAACTTTAGCGCTGGTGTTGTTATCGATCCCAAAGCCTAGGGAGTTAAAAACTCGCAAAGAGCCCTGGTTGAGGTCGTCCATAAGGCTTGTGGTGCGCCCTTGCAGAACCGCATACATAACCAAAGCAGGGATCGCCATGATCAAACCGTAGGCAGTGGTGTTCATCGCGAGCGACACACCTTGAGTCAGCATGACAGCCTTCTCAGTAGGGTTGAGACTTCCTACGGAGGCGAACGCCTGAATCAGACCCACGATGGTTCCTAAAAGACCTAAAAGCGTTCCCACGTTACCTAGCATCGCCAGAAAGCCGGTGCGCTTTTCCATCTGAATTTTTTCATCAAGGAGAGCCTCGTCCATTCGGGCTTGAATTTCTTCTCGTCCACCCAGGTCCATTGCGGCTTGTATGCCGGCCTGTGACACGCGTGAAATCGAATTAGTGCCGCCCATGGATCTTGCGCGCGCTAAGGCCACATCAAGTTTTCCTTGGCGAATATCAAGCTCGATGGCTTGAGCCAGCTGCTTTTGACCGCGCTTTCTGAGCACGTAAAGCTGCAGGACACGTTCTAAGACGATCGCCGTAGCTGCAATTTGTGCAATCAGAATGGCCCACATCCACATCCCGCCATCTTTAAAGGCCATCGATATGAAACCAATAGTACTTGTTTCCATGGTAGTTCTCCTCTACGTCCATCAATTTGCTTTAGCCCACCATTGGGCAAAACTCTCTTCGCGCTACAATGAGCAAGCTCTGTGCCGCTGCCCTATCGGCGGCAGATGCCAGGCGGGGCTTCTGAAGGAAAACTATTTCAAGGGGGGTGCCGCTTCTGGTCGCTTTTGAGCGCTAATGAGAGCCTTTAGGATCCTTGACACCCGTGTTTTTGCACCCAT
>CAYRIE010000188.1:0-3536 GCA_964424215.1 uncultured Pseudobdellovibrionaceae bacterium | reverse complement strand
TCCGCAGCTCACCGAAAGGGAGCGAGCCTTCTTAGAAGGGCCCACGGAAACTTTGTGTGCGATGGTGGATGACTGGAAGTACTGGCAGACGCGCAGTCTGCCCCAGGAAGTTTGGGACTTTGTTTGCGAAAACAAATTCCTTGGAATGATTATACCGGAAAAGTACGGCGGCCTGGGTTTTTCAGCCCTGGCTCACTCGGCCGTCATTCAAAAGCTTTCCTCACGCTCGGTGGCTCTGGGTGTGAACGTCATGGTGCCAAACTCCCTGGGGCCTGCTGAACTTCTCAACGAGTACGGCACTCAGGAGCAAAAGGATCACTATCTTCCCTTGTTAGCCGTGGGAAAAGAAATTCCTTGTTTTGCGCTGACGGAGCCCACCGCGGGAAGCGATGCTGGATCGATCACCTCCTACGGCGTGCTCTTTAAAGATGATGATGGCGAGCTTAAAATTCGCTTAAATTGGAACAAACGCTGGATCACCCTTGCCGCTATCTCAACTTTGTTGGGATTGGCGTTTCGACTCAGGGACCCAGATAATCTTTTAGGCCGCGGTGAAGATATCGGAATCACCTGTGCGCTGATTCCGACAACCACCCCTGGAGTCATGATCGGCCGAAGGCACGATCCGCTGGGTGTACCCTTTTACAACTGCCCAACGCTCGGAAAAGACGTGGTCATACCTGCTACCCAAATCATTGGCGGCCTGGAAGGTGCTGGCCAGGGCTGGACGATGCTTATGGAGTGTCTGGCAGCAGGCCGGGGGATTTCACTACCGGCTCAGTCAGCTGGCGGAGGCAAAGCGGCTACTTTAGTTGCCAGCGCCCACGCCACAGTTCGCAAACAGTTTGGTGTATCTGTGGGTAAGTTTGAAGGAGTCGAAGAGCCTTTAGCCAGAATTGGTGGTTACAACTACATTCTTGAGGCTTGCCGCGTGTTCACGGCGGGCTCCATTGATTCGGGTGTGAAGCCACCTGTGGTAACGGCCATTGCCAAGTACAACACCACTGAAATGATGAGAAAAGTGATCAACGACGCCATGGATGTACTGGGCGGGGCGGGTATCTCCTGCGGACCACGCAACACCTTGGCCCACGCCTACATGGGAGCGCCCATCAGTATCACGGTGGAGGGGGCCAACATTATGACTCGAACACTGATCATTTTTGGTCAGGGAGTTTTGCGGGCGCACCCCTACGCCTATGCTGAGGTGAAGTCTCTTGAAGAGGGAGATATCAAGGGCTTTGATAAAGCCTTTTGGTCGCACGTGGGGCATATCGTACAGAACATCTTTAGATCCGTGCTCCTCAGTCTTTCGCGCGGCTGGCTCAGCTGCGGTGTTTCTGGTCCCTTCAGACGGTATGCACAAAAGCTGGCCTGGGCCTCGGCTAGTTTCTCCATTATGAGTGACATCGCTATGGGCTCACTCGGTGGGAAACTTAAACTCAAGGAGAAGATCACAGGCCGATTTGCCGACATCATTTCTTGGTTGTACCTATCGACCGCTGTGCTCAGGCGATTTGAAGCTGAAGGCCGTAAGAAGGAAGACTGGCCCTTTGTGGAATTTGCGCTTCAACATGGACTCTCCGAAATGCAAAAAGGGTTTGATGGTCTGTTTAAGAACATCGAGGTTCCAGGGCTTACCTGGTTCTTTAGAGTTCTTGGCAGGTGGTCTTCCCTGAACACTTTGAGCACACCTCCCTCAGATCATATAACCCACAAGGTGGCGGCGGCGATTCAAGAGCCCTCCGAGCAGCGCCATCGTATGGTCCAGGGTATGTACATCCCCACTCAAGAAGGGGAGGCTATCGCTAGGCTTGAGCGTGCCTTTGAACTGGCAAAAAAATCTGAAGGAGTTGAGCGGAAGCTGCGCTCGGCTGTGAAGGCTGGGAAGATTCCCAAGGCGCGCGGCGAAGCGCTGGCCCAGAGCGGCCTAGCTCAAGGGGTGATCACTGCAGATGAAATGGAATCCCTTAAGCAGGCGGCAGTAGCCAGATACGATGCGATTCAGGTGGATGATTTCGGACCGGAGGAGTACTTCAGAGTTCAAATTCCCCAGGCATCGCAAAACTCACTGGCTCGTCCCGTGACTCACACGCGGCCCGCTCACGACCCTCAGGCGCCCAGCTACAAGGTGGCCTTCACAGACGAGGCGCCGTGAAGAGCGGCCCTTTAGTTTCATTTTTTGAGCCCTTTGCTGGCCGGACTGAGAACATCTCGGGCCAGGTCGCAAAGGAGCTGGAGCGGGATAAGGTTCTCTTGACCCCTCTTCCCGTGGTCTTTGGTGAGGCTTTTGAGGTTTTAGAAGCTCAGCTTAAGACCCTTAAGCCATCAGCTGTCGTTATGCTGGGTGAGGCCTTAGGTTCGCCTCGAATGCGCCTTGAGCGCTGCGCTCACAACTGGATGCACAGTAAGCTTGCCGACAACAAAGGCCAAAAAATGTGGAATCAATCCATAGACCCTCAGGGCCAAGAGTGTTTGTTAACGTCTGCTCCACTGCTGAAGCTTCTCTCACCAGGTGTTGATGGGGTTCACATCTCTCTTTCCGCAGGCTCTTATGTTTGCAATCAGCTTTACTATCAGATCTTGCAGCGGTACGCGGAAACTATGCCTTGCATATTTATTCACGTGACCGACAAGCAGTCCGTTGAAGATCAGGCGGATTGGATTCGTTCGCTTCTGCCCAAATTGACGCTTAGCGAATGATGGCAAAGAACCTTTTGCATCTAGCAGCTCCCTTAGTTTAGCCTGAGTCAAATTTGTTCTAAGGGGGACCTTTTATGAAGTTTGCAGCAGTTTTGGCAGTGGCCGTTCTCGTCTCTGGATGCGGTCGCATGGGTGGCGGAGCCACACCGAAAACGGATGATGAAAAATCCGTGTATGCCATTGGTCATGACATGGGAACCAAGCTTCAATCTCTGCAGCTCACCGACTCTGAAAAGAAAGTGCTTGAGACGGGAATCCGCGACGGCCTTGCGGGTAAGGAAGCTGCCATCAATCTGGCCGAAATGTTCCCCAAGATCGCTGAGTTTATTCGCGCTCGCAGTGAAAAGATCAGCGCCGAAGAAGTTCAAGGCTCTACCAGCTTTTTGGAAGAGGTAGCTAAAAAAGAGAATATCATTAAGACAGAATCTGGCTTGATGTACACCGTGGACAAAGAAGGTGAGGGCGCTAGTCCGAAATCGGACGACACCGTCAGAGTTCATTACCACGGCACTTTGCGCAACGGTAAGGTGTTTGACAGCTCTAGAGAGCGTGGCGAGCCAGCTGAGTTTCGCCTGGATTTAGTGGTGCGTTGCTGGACGGAAGGTCTTCAGCTGATGAAGGTCGGTGGAAAATCCACTTTGTACTGCCCCGCTGAACTCGCTTACGGTGACCGCGGTGCTCCTCCTCAAATCAATCCGGGTGCAGCCCTGGTTTTTGAAGTGGAGCTTCTGGACATCGTTTCCCAAAACGACCACGAGGGCCACGACCACTAAGGTCGTTATTGGTGTCAGGCACTTTTTAGTGGGGCAGTGCAGCCCTCTGAGCGCACCGCC
>CAYRIE010000187.1:0-3536 GCA_964424215.1 uncultured Pseudobdellovibrionaceae bacterium | reverse complement strand
CTTGAGCCAAGAGATAGCGAGAGGTCATGGTTGAGTGGGCTAAAGATTCCCAGTCGGCGCGAAAAGGTGACGGCCCAGTTCACACCAATCGTCTCAAGGATTTTGATTGTGGGGATATTAAGAGATCTTTTGAGAGCTTCTCTCATGAGGACATCTCCCCTGAAGTTTCCGCTGTAGTTGTGCGGCTTCCACTGCACCAGGTCGCCCTGCCCCTCCTCCTCAGCGTTATCCTCACCCGTCTCATACACCAATGGCGCGTCGGTTACTTTGGTAGCCGGGGTGAAGCCTTTTTCCAAGGCCGCAGCATAAATCAGCGCCTTGAAAGAGGAGCCCGTTTGTCTTTGAGCCTGAAGGGAGCGGTTGTATTCGGATTTTGAAAAGTCGTAACCACCGATCATGGCCAGGACATCGCCTGAGGCCAAATCAAATGAAATCATACCCGTTTCAGCGGAGGGTTCCTGCTCTAGAGCCACTCCAGCGTACTCGGTAAAGTCGGGGACTTCTTTGGGCTTTTCGTAACTGGAGCCTTGGGAGGCTCGTAGGCTTTGCAGCTCTTTGGCCAACCGGTTGGAATAGAACTTGTCGCTTTTCACTTCTACCAAAATCACATCGCCTTCTTTAACAGCCTGAGAGGGTCGACGGATGTGAAGATGCTCGCCATAGATGACGGAGGGATCGGGCTCCCTGGCCCAGGCCATGTCCTCCAAGTCCATCAGTCCACGTCCTTCAGCAAACTGCACTTCGACAAACTTCCATTTGTCATCGACCCTTCGGACGATAGCTTCAACAATCTGCCCTTTTTCAATGTAAGGTGGAATGTTGGTGACGACAGAATCCTTACTGTCGCGTTCTTGGAAAACCTCAAAATCACCTAGCGTGGGAACAGTTCCATCGGCAGCCACTTCGATGTAGTCGCTGCTGCCTTGGAAAAGCTCTTGGCGGCTGGCCTCGAGAAACTTCTGAATTTCCTCTGCCTCTGTCAGCTGGCGCAGAGGACCTCGGTAACCCTGGCGCTTATCCAGTGCGCGCAGACCCGTCTGGGTCGCCTCTTCAGCGGCTCTTTGAGCTTTCAAATCAAGGCTGGTGTGCACCTGAAGTCCTTCGTCGAGCACAGCCTTCTCTCCGAGCTGCTCATTGAGGAGGAGACGAACTGTTTCGACAAAATAGGGTCCAAGTTGGGTGAAGTCCATGCGCTTGTAAACGCGAAGGGGCTCGTTGATCGCTGCGGTCTCTTCTTCGGAAGTGATGTAGCCCACGTCGCGCATTCGGTTGAGCACATACACTTGTCGCTGTTTGGCGCGAGCTGGGTTACGAACGGGCGAGTAGGCAGAGGGGGCTTTCGGAAGCCCAGCCAGTACGGCTACTTCAGGCAGGGTTAGCTCCTGCACCTCTTTGCGGAAGTAAGTTTTAGCTGCCATGCCCACACCGTAGGCGCCTTGACCGAAGTAAATTTGATTCAGGTACAGGTACATGATCTCTTGCTTGGTAAAGTAGCGCTCCATGCGCATGGCCAAAATCACCTCGCGCAGCTTTCGAGTGTAGGTGCGCTCGGGACTCAGAAAAATGGTTTTGGCCAGCTGCTGGGTGATCGTGGAGCCACCTTGCACCTTGGCGCCAGCCCTCAGGTTGGCGAAAAAAGCTCTGGAGATAGCCGTAAGATTCACGCCGCGATGTTCGTAGAACTTATCGTCTTCAGCAGCAATGAAAGCGTTGACCAGTTGTTCAGGAATGGCTTCAAAGGGCACAAGCTCACGGCGCTCTCTAAAGTACTCACCGATTTTTGTGCCGTTACGGTCATAAACCGTGGAAACCAAATGGGGCTTGTAATCGTCCAGGGAGAACAGCTCCGGAAGACCTGCCATCAGCAAAAACAAGGAGCCTGCGGCCACAACGACAAGAGCCAACACGGCCAACAGGGTGGCGGTGATTAATTTCTTTGACGACATCATAGGAGTCTCTCCTGCTAAGGTGCGGCGCATAAAGCAAGACCGGCCATTATAAGGAGAGAGTTTAGCAAAGAATAAAGTTGTCCGTCAGGCACCAATGGTGCAGACGCGCGGCGTCTAGTGGGTGGCGTTCCACTCCGATTCGATCAGGTCCCCAGCCGGACCACACCCGGGAGCTCTGATGTCACCCCTTCCGGCCAAGGTGCAAATCGTTCTCAGCTCCTGGCAGCGAGTTTTTCCCTCGCGGCGCTTGTCCAGCATCGCTTGAAAATCTTCTGCGGACTTTCCAATCCCAGGAGGCTGAATGTGTTTGGCGCATTTGTCCATGCAGGCATAGGTCGTCTTGGTCGAGTTTAACTCCTGAAGCTGCGCTTCGATGGAATCGATGGAGCCTTTTTTGGCCTGTTGCTGCTGCTGAGTGAGCATCACGTTCTGGGCTGCTGCCATGCGGGCTTTCTGAATCTGACTCTCAAGCGCAGCCATCTTTTCCATCAGCGACTTCACTTGCATTTGCACGGACTGCTGCATGCTCTGCTGAGTCCGCTCAAAGTTTGTGGTTAAATGTTGGCGCATTCGGGCGACACGCTTTTGGAGGTTTTCATACTGCTGCTTGGCCACAGAAAACACGTTCTCGATATGTTTTAAAGACGCCTGATGAATTTCCGATTGTTCGCATTCATGGATGTACTTGTTTAGATTGGCACGGAATTTCTGAGCATTGCCCGTTAGGCTGTTCAGGGGCGTGCTGTTTCTGCGGGCGGCATTCATGGCCTGGCGCTGCTGCTGCTCGGCAACAAATAAGTCTGAGGCCATTTTTTGGCAACCTGCCATGGCCTCCGTCTTAAGCTTGTTGCGCTCGATCTGATCTGCTTGAAACTTAGAAACCGCTTTTTCCATTTCTAAGTCAAGACTCTCTAGAGCCGTAACATAGTCATTGTAAGCTTTCTGAATGGTGGCTTGGCTTTCTGGTCCAACGGCCTCTAAATCGGCCTTTAAGAGAGCGATCTCCTGCTGAATCTCCGCCTCTCTTTCCTGTAGATCCTTAGCTTCCTTCGTTAAAGACGTCACCAGATCCTCGGTTTGCTTATCAACCTCGGTGCGCTCGCGGATGAGATCTCGTATGCTCTGGTCAAGGCCCCTTTCAACCTGGGATCGCTCGCTTGCGCTCATGCGCTGGACGATCGAGCATTTACTTGCTTCGTTGGTTGAGGACATAAAGCTCTGGCAGGTTTCGGCTGTGGGCTCAGCGTCTAGACATCCTGAACGGACGGCATCTTCCTGGTAAATCAGACAAGACGATAGGTTGGCCTGGCAGGGGAGCGCGTTGCCAAAGATTTCTTTAAGACCACTGCTTTCCCAGTCCTGACAGAGGCTGTTCAAAGAGGACGCTGATTCGTTAAACGATTTCACCGCTGCCGTACACTCTGCCAAGGCGGAATAAGTAGCAGCAACGTTGGCAGCCGTTTCTTGGGAAAAAGCTTGCAAGGGCAAAAGAGTGCTGCTCAGTAGCGCACCTAAGAAAGCAAATCCTCTCGCTCTGGACATGGATCCTCCTTTTCAGGCAACCAGAGGACTTATCGGCTTAATGTG
>CAYRIE010000186.1:0-3562 GCA_964424215.1 uncultured Pseudobdellovibrionaceae bacterium | reverse complement strand
GTCAGCCAGGGGTTCACCTGTTTGACTGGGTGAAGCCCCCAGACACATTGACCGCAAGTTTTTACGCCGAGAGAGCCTGGGCCCTTGTCGATTCTGAGCCCAAAGCTTCTTACTTTTTCTTTGTGGGCGGCAGCGGCTTTTATCTTAAAGCTTTAGAGCACGGTCTTTTGAACGTGCCTGCCTCAAGCCCTGATCGGCTGCGCACCCTCACCGAGGAGCTGGCGCAAAAAGGCGAGATGGAACTTTATCAAGAGCTTCAGCGAACGGACCCCGAGCGCGCAGCTGTCATCGCTCCCCAAGATCACTACCGCCTCATCAGATCCCTTGAGATCCTAAGAGCTACCGGTCAAACCTTTCGCCAGCTCCAGGAGAGCAGAGAGGTTCAAATCGCAGGTCTGCGGTCTAGGGGCGAGGTGATGCACATAGCCCTTGAGGCTCCTAAGGACTGGCTGCAAAGCCGCATTGCTCTAAGGGTGCGCCAGATGATGGAGGCTGGATTCATCGATGAGGTTAAAGGCCTTCTTGAGCGGGGGTTGCGGTCCTGGGCCCCCCTTCAGAGCGTTGGCTACAAAGAGGTGGTAAGTTATCTTGAAGGCCAGGTCGCACGAGGTGAGCTAGAGGAGCTCATAGTTCGGCGGACCATGGGCCTGGCCAAACGACAGAGAACCTGGTTGCGCACGGTAAAAAATATTACGATGGTGGATGCGCGGCAGGATATAAAATCCATGTCCCATCAGATTCAGTCTCTTTTGAGAGGTCGGTAGCCATGTTGAGCATGACAGGTTTTGGATCCGCAGGTGTGGTCTCAGAAGGCACTCATCTGCAGGTTCAGGTGAGGTCCGTCAATAGCAGGTTTTTTGAAGTTCGCAGCCATCTGCCAAAGGAGTACCTTTCAGAAGAGGCGGACCTAAAAGCCGCTCTGGGACAGTACTTCCAGAGGGGCCACGTCGATCTTTTCGTCCACCGCAAAGTTTCAAGTCATAAGGTGCAGGGCAAAGTGGAGGTGCATGGACCGCTGCTTAAGAGCTATCTGTCCCAGCTCAAAAAGGCAGCTAAAGAGGTGGGTATGGATGCCAGCGGCGCCCTTGCGAGTGTGGGAAACCTTCCTCACCTGGTCACCGTTGAAGTTCAGCAAAAGGTGGGGCCCACAGAAAAGGCGGATCTTCTCAAAGCACTTCATAAGGCAGCAGAGCAGTGCAAGTCCCAAAGGAAAAAAGAGGGCACAAAGCTTGCCAGGGATCTGTCGCAAAACTTCAAGCAGCTTCAGAAGCTGTCTGTGGCTATGGAAAGAGCTAGGAAAAGCTCAGCTGCCCACATGGCTAAGCTGCGCGACGATAAGTTTAAGGATCTGCAAAAGCGTTTGAGCTTTGATCAGTCCAAGCTGCTTTTAGAGATGATGAATCTCGACAAGCTGGAAATAGCAGAGGAGCTGGTTCGTCTCAGAGCCCATGTGGATGAGTGCCTGCGGCTGCTCACCTCCGGGGAGCCGGTGGGTAAGCGTCTGGATTTTTTCGCCCAGGAGCTTCTCCGTGAGGTCAACACCGTGGGTTCAAAGAGTCAGGACAGCCAATTGACCAAGCTGGTGGTAGAGGCTAAAACCGTGATCGAGAAGCTCAGGGAGCAGGTGCAAAACATTGAGTGATCGAAACCTTTTTCTCATAGTGGCCCCCAGTGGAGCTGGAAAATCTAGCTTCGTGGAGCGAGCCTTGCGAGAAATCCCCACCCTAGCTGACGTGATCACCTACACCACCAGGCCTCCGAGGTCTTTTGAGCGACACGGCGCCCATTACTACTTTGTCAGCCCCCAGGAGTTTGAGACCTTGCGGGATGAGAAGGACTTTTTTGCCGAGTGGGCCAAGGTGCACGGCAACCTTTACGGCACCCCCAAACACTCCATCGAGGAGCTCTGGCAACAGGGCCGCCAGCCCATCATGGACATTGATTTTCAGGGAGCCCGCTCTCTTAGCGCGCTTTATCCGGAATCCCGGAGCTTTTTTATCCTGCCGCCCTCGATTGATGAGCTGCGTCACAGGCTGATCAAGCGTCAGGGCGGCATCGAGCCCCACGATTTGCAGATCCGGCTCGATAGAGCCCACAAAGAGATGCAGCTCGCCGGTGAATTTGATCACCAAATCGTTAATGACGACTTTGAACGCTCCTTTGGTGAGTTCAAAAAAATTATTGAAAAATTAGTAAGTTAGAGGTACTTTTAGGCACTTTTGGAGGTCGGACCATGGCTCGAGTGACCGTTGAGGACAGTTTAGAAAAGGTGAACAACCGTTTCGCCCTTGTGCTTTTAGTTGCCAAACGAGCCAAGCAGCTTCTTAAGGGTTCCATGTCCACCGTGTCCTCATCAAAGGAAAACAAGTACGTAGTGACCGCGCTCCGCGAAGTCGCAGCTGGCAACGTTGCCTTCAATGTCAGTCACGATGAACCGACCTTTACTCAAGATATTGAGGCCGATCTCCAGCGTTAATTCTTTGCCATAGCTTTAGATTTTAGCTCCCTTGGGCGATAAGCTCACTAGTGGGCCCGTGACCGTAAAGTCGCCAGGCGAAGAGTTGTGGGAGGCTAGGCAAGGCTTGCATGGCAGACGTTTTAGGAGTTGAAAATCTACAAGAACAGTCCCCGACCACGGTCGAGGAGCTGTGCGAACGGGTTCGCTCTTACTACGGCGGAGCCGATCTCAGTCTTCTTAAGAAAGCCTACGAATTTTCTGAAAAAGCTCACAGTGGGCAGTTTCGCCGCAGCGGCGAGGCGTACATCTCCCACCCTTTGGGTGTGGCCGGTATTTTAGCCGATCTTAGGCTGGATTTAGCCACCATCTCAACCGGACTTCTGCACGACACCGTGGAAGATACGGACGTCACTTTAGAGGATATCGAGCGAGAGTTCGGCTCCGTCATCGCAGCTCTGGTGGACGGGGTTACTAAAATCTCCAAGATGCAGTTTCGCAACACTCACGAAAAACAAGGTGAGAACATTCGCAAGATGATCGTTGCCATGGGCAAGGATGTCCGGGTGATCTTAGTAAAGCTTGCCGACCGTTTTCACAACATGCGAACGCTCTCGCATATGCCTTATGAAAAGCAAAAAAGAATCGCTGAGGAAACACTAGATATCTACGCACCGCTGGCGAGCCGGCTGGGGATCTCCTCGATGAAGACCGAGCTTGAGGACCTGAGCTTCCGCTATTCTGAACCTGACATGTACTACGATTTGGCTCAGAAGGTCGCTAAAAAGAAAAAAGAGCGGGAAAAGTACATCGATGAGATCAAGCGCCTCATCGAGCAAACTCTTGCTGAAAAAACCAAGATCAAATTTGAAGTGCAGGGCAGGCCCAAGCACCTTTATTCCATCTACAAAAAGATGACCACCAAGGGGCTCGATTACGATCAGGTCTTTGATGTTTTGGCCTTCAGGGTGGTCGTGAGTAATGTCTCCGAGTGCTATGAAGCTTTAGGGCACATTCACTCGATCTTTAAACCCATCCCCGGGCGCTTTAAAGATTACATCGCTATGCCCAAGGTGAATAACTACCAATCACTCCATACGACCGTGA
>CAYRIE010000185.1:0-3610 GCA_964424215.1 uncultured Pseudobdellovibrionaceae bacterium | reverse complement strand
CTCTTCCTTGATGCGGCCTTCGGCCTCCTGGGTGGTCTCTTTTAGGGCCTGATCTTTGGCCTGATCGATTTTGTTTTGGCCCTGCTTAAGAGCCTCTTTCTTTTGAATAAGGGGTCGGCCGATTTGCTTTTCTACGGACTGGATCAAATCTGACACCTTTTGCTTTTGCTCAGCGTAGGCCTCCTGCACGTACTTTTGCACGGCCAGCTGCGCGCTTTTCACCTGAGATGAGAT
Source organism: uncultured Pseudobdellovibrionaceae bacterium (assembly GCA_964424215.1). Lineage (GTDB taxonomy): Bacteria > Bdellovibrionota > Bdellovibrionia > Bdellovibrionales > JAGQZY01 > CAYRIE01. The sequence goes on along the minus strand of CAYRIE010000185.1, from coordinate 3,376 downwards.
TTCATTTTTGACGGCCTTTTCAAGCTCTCCGCCAAGATTTGAGCGCATGTTGATCTTAAGTGCGCCCTCTGCAAACTGCAGCCTGGCTCTAAGATCAAGCTTTTCGATTCCGCCAGCAGCCCGCTCTAAAATGGCCCTAAGGGAGCCAGATGAGGCCTCCACCACAAACTTTGGATCTAAAAACTCGTTGATAAAATCAAGACTGAAGCTGCCCTCAAAGATGTCGCCTTTAAGGGAGGTGCGCCCCTTAGCCTCTTTAAATCCAAAGGTAACTGCCTCACTGCTAGTTAACATCTGCCCCGGAGCCGGGTAGGAGGCAACACTCACATCAAAGCTTTGCCTAGGGCTATCGCCCGTATGATCGATCACAACTTGAGCTGCAATCCCAAAAAGCTCTTTGGCCGGAACCTCGCCCTTTAGATCAAGCACCGCAGGCTCACCCACAAAGCGGGGCTGATCGGTCACATGGGTGATCCGGCCCTGAAAGCTGCCGTACTCGGCTCCGCCCTCAGAGCTGATCTCTGAGCTTTTAAGCCAGAACCTGGGATAACCTGCCGTAATCGGAAACTGATAATCCCTGCCCTTACTGCGCTCCCTTGGCGTCACTGGCTGCTCTTGGACTTTTTTCTTGGGGATGTACTTTTCAGCTTTTTCAACATAGCCAAACAGGGGCCGAATCTTTTCAAGCACCAGCCCCGCAAAAAGCGCCTGAGTGAGGCTGTCGCTATCAAGGCTTGGGATGTTAAGCCGGTTTAAAAGCCCTTGAACGTCAGCCTGCGCCAGCTCTTCGGCCTCTTTTAGCTGGCTACTTGCCCAATTAAGCGCGCCTTGCACCTCAGTTGAGGCCGACTCCAGCGCCTTTACGTCCTGATCCACCGATTTATAAAGAGTCTCAAAGGCTTTAACCGACTCCTGCACTTGGCGCACATCTTTAAAACCACCTTTTTGGATGGAGTTAAATTCCGTCTCATAATTCTTAAGCTCTTTGTCCCCAGGTAGACTCTTTAGATCAGCTTGCCACTTATCCTTTTGCTGGCTTAGAGCCGCCTGAAGCTCCTCAATTTTGGCCTTAGATTTAAGCTCAGCCTCCATCGCTTTGAGCTGATCCTCAGGTTTAATGCCTGAAAGGATTTGGCCCAAATCTCCTAGCACACTTTGTCCGTAGGTTCTTTCAAGCTCACCCAGCGCAATCACCTTGGCCTCATCGGTGAGGGGAGGTTCCTTAGATTTTGGCAAAACCTTACCCACCCTTTTCCTTGGTGAGTGAACCTTAATGTCTAAGATGTCAGCTTTTTCCACCACCAGCTTAGCTCTTAAAAGCGCATCGCCCACCACTTCAAAGTGAACCTTTCCCACCTCAAAAAGGTTTCTGGCCGGGTGGGCGGCATCAGTCACCTCAATTCCTTCCACTTTAAAAGTGCCCTGAAAGACCTTGATCTTAAGATCTTTAATGTTCACCTCAGCGCCGTGAAATCTAGTGGCGCCAAATTCAAGTGCGCGCCTTAGGTGACCATCAAAAAATAAGCTCATGTAGAGAGAAAGGAGCGCAAAAAATAGAAGCGCCGGAACAATGGCCTCCCAGCGCAGCGGTCCTTTGGACTTTTTCTTCATTCCTTGATCCCTCATCCGTAGTACTCGCTGTACTTGTGGTACCAGCGGTAAAGGGTGGAGGCCTGAAGCAGCTTCCACGCTCTTGTTTGCTGAAATCTTGCCACCACGACCTTTTGGTACTTTTTCACCAGATGAAGCGAAACCACAAAAACCACACGAGAGAGCGCCAAAGACAGAACGCCTGAGCCCATCACAACGGTGTTATAAAATCTCGTGTAAGGAATCAGGGGCAGGTTGTAAAGCGCCGTATAAAACCCCTCAAGCGCCGCAAAAGAGAGGGCCCACTCACCCACAAGGTGAAAGGCCGGGTCCAGCGCAAAGGCGACAAATTTAAAAAAGAAGGCCGAGGCAAGGGCTGCGCCCATTTGCACCCGAAAAAAGAAGATCACCAGGAAAATCAAAACAGTCTGCAGAGAAAACACCGGCGTCATCCCCAGCACAAACCCGCAGGTGATGCCAGCTGCCAGCTGCACAGAGCCCGTCTCGGAGTTAAGCAGCCGGAGCATCTGAAAAAGCTGCCTAAGTAGAAGTCCCATCCCTGATCCTCCAAACCCTCTAAAAATACCGCGCCTCTGAAAGGCCGCACATCTGATTTCCCCGCTTATCTTGCGGTTTGTCAAACAGTGGGCAAGACTCATGAAGCGATTTATTTTTGAGTGATTCTTCGGGCCTAGCTGCTAAACTGCGGCTCTACTCCGACAACTCTTAAGCTCCGGTAGATGAGGGATTTGCAGCATGTTTCTGACAGCACTTATTGTGACCTACCTTTTGCTCCTTTTGGGAGTGGTGTTTTTAAAGATCCGCTCGCGGGACTTCTTTGAGACCGTGCCGAGTCTTTTTTGGGCTTTGATGATGGTCATCCCCTTTTGGCTCAGCCGAGGCTCCTTATCCCAGAACTTTCCAGAGAGCGTTCAGGCCTACGGAGTGATGGGGATGGCGTTTGCGCTTTTGATCGCAGATGGCTGGGCCGTGCGCAGGGTGCAGCTTGTGGGCACGATGCCCTCATCAGCTTTAACTCTTGGAGCCCACTGCCTTTTTATCGTCTTTGGTGGCCTTCAGGTGCTTCACATTGCCCTTCTTCAAGACAACATCAATCTGCTCAGCTGGATTCGCGGGGAAGGGGTGGAGTACTTCTCGGTGGCGGGCGATCTGATTTGGTACCAGATTGCACTTACCATGGGGGCTCCCGTTACGATGGCCGTGCTTTTAAGAGCGCGAAGCTACCTGATGGCGGTGGCCTTTTTTGCACTCTCACTTTTTTATGGCTTTAACGTTTCGGTGTGGCTGTTTGTGATCTTTTTAGCCCTTGGGCTTTTACTTCTCACCCAGGAGCTGGCCCGGGTGTTCTCCCACAGGGTATGGGGCGTACTTACGGTTTTGGTTCTCCTTCCCCTTATTGTTAGCTGGATCCTTTTAGATAAAGATAACTTAAGCTCCATCTCAACCCAGCTATCCCCTCAAAAGGTGGAAGCATTAACAGTTGAGGGCATCTATCGCCCCAACGGTTTTAAAACCCTCACTCAGGGAGATCACTTTAGGCTCCTTCGGGGCTCTAAGGATTATCAAAACACGGTCACTGTGGCCTCAGCAGCTTATAATGATTTTCTGGCAGCCCTCTTTTTAAACCCTATTGAGCGCTCAGCCTGGTGGTACTTTTATTTTCCCCACATCGAGCAGCAAAAGCTGGAGTGGGCCTCAGCCCAGGACCTCTTTGTCGGAAGGTGGGACCTTCAGGGCCCTGAAAACAGGGTGGCCATCTGGGCCC
>CAYRIE010000184.1:0-3620 GCA_964424215.1 uncultured Pseudobdellovibrionaceae bacterium | reverse complement strand
AGATGCTCGAGAGCATCGTTATGGGTCTGCTCACCGGAGGGCACGTGCTTCTGGAGGGCGTACCGGGCCTGGCAAAAACTCTGACCATCTCAACCATTTCCAAGGCGATCTCGCTGGATTTTCAAAGGATCCAGTTCACACCTGACCTTCTGCCCTCGGATCTGATTGGGACGATGATCTTTAACCCCAAGACGGGGGATTTTGCGCCGAAAAAAGGTCCGATATTTACCAACATCGTGCTGGCAGATGAGATCAACCGTGCGCCGGCGAAGGTGCAGAGCGCGCTCCTTGAGGCCATGGCCGAACGCCAGGTGACCATCGGAGATGAGACCTACAAACTTCAGAATCCTTTTCTGGTGCTAGCCACTCAGAACCCGCTGGAGCAAGAGGGCACCTACCCCTTGCCGGAAGCTCAGATGGACCGGTTTATGTTTAAGGTCAATGTTGTGTACCCGAGCAAGGAAGATGAGCTTGAGATCATGAACCGTATGGGCTCGGACAAACAGCCCGATGTTCAAGCGGTGATCTCAAGAGAGGAGCTGCTCCGGGCCCGAGCGACCACCGATCAAATTTATGTCGACCAAAAGCTGCGCAACTATATTGTGGATATCACCATGGCCACTAGAAAGCCCGCCGACTACGGCCTTGGTCATCTGGCTCAGTTGATTCAGGTGGGAGTTTCGCCCCGATCCTCAATCAGTCTGATCAGATCCTCTAAGGCCCACGCCTTTTTGCGCGGCAGAGGCTTTGTTACCAGTGAAGATGTCAAAGCTGTTGCCTACAGCGTGCTACGGCACAGAATCATACTCTCTTTTGAAGCTGAATCTGAGGAAGTTAAGACCGAGGACTTGATTAAAGAGATTCTTAGTCAAATTGAGGTGAGTTAATTTTGGCACTCCCGCCTGAGGTCCATAAAAAAGTCAAACTGCTGGAGATGAAGACCAAGCGGCTTATCAACAGTGGTTTTGCCGGCACCTATCACTCAGCCTTCAAAGGGCAGGGGATGACCTTTGCCGATTTTAGGGAGTACGTACCGGGCGATGATGTGCGCGCGATTTCATGGCCGCTGACGGCGCGCACGGGCAAGGTGTACATTAAAAAGTATGAGGAGGAGCGCGAGCTCAATCTGATGCTGGTGGTGGATATCAGCGGCTCACTCGATTTTGGAACCCGCAGCTACTTTAAAGGTGAGATTGCAGCCCACCTGGCCGCGCTGCTTGGTTTTGCGGCAGCTAAAAACAACGACAACGTCGGCCTTATGCTCGTGAGCGATCAAGTGGAGCACTACGTGCCTCCTAAGAAGGGTCGGGGCCACATCCAGCGATTGTTAACAGATCTTTACTATTTCAAACCCCGCAGCCGTGGCACTAACTTGGGAGTGGGGCTTGAGTACTTGAGGGGCACGCTCAAAAAAAGATCTATTGTTTTTGTTATCAGTGACTTTTTGGATGAAGGCTACAGCGCGCCTCTAAGATATTTGTCCAAGCGGCACGAAACAGTGGCCGTTGCCATAACTGACCCCACAGAGATGGAAATGCCAGCCGTGGGTTTGGTGGACCTTTATGATCCGGAATCAGGCCAGGTGATCAGTGTGGACACATCCTCTCCTGTGGTGCGTAGATCCTACAAAAGCAACGTTCAAAAGATGAAGAGCCTGCGAGATAGCGAACTTAAAAGAGCGCAGGTGGACCGGGTGGATATCACAGCTGGAGAGGATTTTGTCGATCCCTTGATTGCGCACTTTAAGAGGAAAGCGCGGTGAGTTGGGCGTGCCAAATTCATAGATCCTCAGAGCAGCAGCTTGAAGGCTTTGACGGCCTAACGGTGGGTGAGGTTTTTAGGCTGGCCTGCAGCGGAGAAGCTGTCGAAGGACTTTTATCTGACAGCGTAACTCTTGTGGTCACCAAAGAAAATCCCTACGACTTTAAAATCCTTCAGATTCAAAAGATAAACCCTGAGGGAGCTGAGCTTTTAATGACCACCTACGGGGCGCCCCGGGAAAGCCTAGGCCCTTTGACTCTCACAGATGGCCAGCAGGAATGGCAGCTGGAAATTGCGCCCGTGCAGGTGGCATCGGTGCTTCCGCAGGAGGGTAGTGAGGAAGTGATTCCCTATGGGCCCTATGGGCCCTTTGTGCTCAGCTTCCCGCTTTGGCTTTATCTTTTCATATTGCCGGTTCTTGCAATTATTGTTTGGGCCGCAACCCTCCTGATCCGAAGAGTGCGGCGCTCCCGCAAAATCCAAGACGCACTTAAGGAAGCTAAGGGCGTTCTCTCACCGGTTGAGAACTTTCATAAATCTCAGCGCCAGATTATTAAAAATCTTTTTGTTTTTAGATCCGGTGAGCCTGAGCAAAGGCGGCAGGCGCTTGATAAAATTCGCACCTCACTGAATCAGTACCTCCTTCAGGAGTTTCAGGCTATGGGCACTGAAGAGGGTTTGCAAGGAGCAGAGAAAAAGGCGGTCCAAAAGAGCTTAAAGCCCGCGGTGGCAAAGCCGCTAGTAAGTCAGCTTCAGATGGTCTTTACCGAGATGAAGCGCGCTGAAGAGGATGCTGCCAAGGTGGATTTTGAACAGGCCGAAAAGCTTGTTGAGATGACAAGAGAGCTCGTTGTGAAACTCAGCCAGAGCAAAAGGAGCAAGGCTCGTGGTGTGGCATAACTTCTCCTTTTTTCTTTTGCTGCTGCCGCTTGCGGGCATATTAGCCTGGATCTATTTTAAAAGATCAAGCCGGCAGGCCTACCTGCAGGTGAGCAGTCACTGGCTTCTTAAGGGCGTGGACCGCGGGTTAAAAAGCTTGCTAAAGCCCTTACCTCTTTTACTGATGACCTTAGCCCTCATTCCCGTCATCATCGCCTTGGCGCGGCCGCAAAAAACTGATGTGCGCACCGTGCGAAACGTGGACGGCATCGATATTATGGTGGTTCTGGACATATCAGATAGCATGCTGATTGAGGATATGCGCCCTGAGAACCGGCTAGAGGCTGCTAAGCAGATCATTTCAAATTTCGTGCGCCAGAGGATTTCTGACCGAATGGGGCTTGTGGTTTTTGCAGGGGAGTCTTACACGAGAGTTCCGCTGACGCTGGATTACCCGTTGCTTCTGGAAAGCATTAATGAGGTGAAGATCACGCGCAATATCAAGATGGGTACGGCCATCGGGGTAGCGCTTGCTAACGGAGTGGCGCGCCTAAAAGACTCTGAGGCCAAAAGCAAGGTGCTCATCTTGCTGACCGATGGTGAGAATAACAGTGGAACCATCGCTCCTGAGACGGCCTTAAAGATTGCTAAAGACTTTAATATTCGCATTTATAGCGTCGGGATCGGCAAGGACGGGCAGGCGCAGCTTCCCGTGTACTCTCAAGACATGTTTGGGCGGCAAGTGAAGCGCTATCAGCCCATGTACAGCGCGGTGAATGTGGATCTTCTCACCCGATTAGCTGATGAAACCGGGGGCAAGTTCTACCGCGTAGATGACACCGACCAGTTTGTGGCAGCTTTTGAAGAGATCAATGAGCTTGAGAAAACCAAAGTCGATATTCAGCAGTACACCAGGTACACGGAACTTTTTCCGCCATGGGCGGCATGGGCCTTCTGGCTCTACTTTGCCGGCGTTCTGA
>CAYRIE010000183.1:2331-3639 GCA_964424215.1 uncultured Pseudobdellovibrionaceae bacterium | reverse complement strand
CCACGTGCCCAGGGTGAAAAGCCACCTGCTCAGTTTCGGCAAAGAAGTTATCAGGATTTCGATTGAGCACCATTTTCCCGATTTTGCGTATGGGAATCAGCTCTTGAGGCCAGATCTTGGTGGAATCTAGAATATCAAAGTCAAAGTCGAACTCTTGATCTTCCTCAATCATCTGGACGCAAAGTTCATACTCAGGGTAGTCCCCCTTATCGATCGCTTCCCATAGATCTCGGCGGAGCCAGTCAGGATCCACCCCGCCTAGCTGCTGGGCCTCATCCCATACGAGGGGGTGAGTTCCCAGAACCGGCTCCCATTTGAATTTGACGAAGCGGCTTTTGCCGGCCTTATTAACGAATCTGAATGCGTGCACTCCAAAACCTTCCATCATACGAAAGCTTCGGGGAATGGCTCGGTCTGACATCAGCCACATAATCATGTGCGCTGACTCAGGCATCAGCGAGATAAAATCCCAAAAGGTGTCGTGCGCTCCAGTGGCCTGGGGCATTTCGTGGTGAGGTTCAGGCTTGATGGCGTGGACTAAATCTGGAAACTTGACTCCATCCTGGATAAAAAAAACGGGCATATTGTTTCCAATCAGATCGTAGTTTCCCTCTTGGGTGTAGAATTTCGTAGCGAAGCCACGAACATCCCGTACAGTGTCTGAGGAGCCCCTTGACCCAACGACAGTTGAGAACCGAACAAAAACGGGGGTGCGTAAGGAAGGGTCGCTCAAAAAATGAGCCTGAGTGTATTCGGTCATGGATTCATAAGCCTGGAAGTAGCCATGAGCGCCCGAACCCCGTGCGTGTACAACGCGCTCTGGAATTCTCTCATGGTCAAAATGGGTCATCTTCTCGCGAAAATGAAAGTCCTCGATCAGAGTAGGCCCTCTGGAGCCAGCTTTGAGGGTGTCGTCTGTGTGGCTGACTTTGAGCCCCTGATTCGTTGTCAGGTGTTCACCCGCGTCTGTGGTGACCTTTTCTAAGTCTTCTGTTTTTTGATTTTTGTCAGGTGGATCTTCAGATGGGTGAGATTTCGTTCTTCCTTTATCAATGTCTTTCACATGAACTCCTCTGAGGGTTTTTACATCTTCATCATCCGGAATAGTTCCCTTCTCCGGCAGACGCTCATGGGGACTGGAAGGGGCATGATGTCGCTCTAAAGCGGATATGAACAGTAAATTCCTGAAAAACCGTAGCAGGTAAACGGGAAGGGGAGGCGCGGGCATTGGAGAGGTTGTAGAATCTTGAGAAAGGCACGCCCTCACAAAAGCTCGGGATCCATATGCGGCGCACTGCCCCACTAAAA
>CAYRIE010000183.1:0-2231 GCA_964424215.1 uncultured Pseudobdellovibrionaceae bacterium | reverse complement strand
AGGCACGCCCTCACAAAAGCTCGGGATCCATATGCGGCGCACTGCCCCACTAAAAGGTGCCTGACACCAAGCCTGGCAGCTCAATCGATCTTCTTGAACCACCGAGGTGTAAAGAGCAGAACGAGGATGGTTGCAAGACAAACGATGAGAACCCCAAGGTAAAGATACCGGGTAGCAGCTGCAACTGCTACCTTTAGGTAGGTCACCACGTGCTCATCGGAGGCTGCGTTCTGAAGGGTACTCATGATGCCATCAAAATCGTTCGGGAGCTGATCGCCCACTGTGGGGGGTGCATCTTGGAGCCTGGTAGCGAGGGTGGCATTAAAGATGGCGCCAAATATTGCAGCTCCCACACTTTGCCCCATGTTGCGCGAAAACATACTGGCGCTGGTGACCACTCCTCTTTTACTCCAGCCTACGATGGACTGAATGCCCACAAGAAGCGGTGTGGACATAAGACCAAACCCAGCGCCTAAGATAATTTGGCTAGCGGTGATCATCCAAATGGGGCGCGGGGTGGGTGCAAGCAAAAACACCAGAGGTGAGATCATTGCAAGCACAGCTCCCATTAAAGCAGTGTCGCGAAACCCGATTTTCAAATAAAACCTGCTCGAAAAAGACGACATGACCGGCCAGCCGATACTCATCGAGGCCAGCACAAAGCCTGCCGCAATAGCCCCGAGTGAATGAACAGACTGGAGGTAAAGGGGCAAAAAAGCATTAGGTGCCATCATGGCCATGCCGATTCCCATAGAGGCCAAGTAAGGACCCACTAGGACTCGTTTCTTCCATAGCCACGGAGGCATGATCGGCTCAGCTGCGCGATTTTCAACCGACACCATGGCCCAAAAGGCCAAAGCTGCTAACAGGGATATGGTGCCTGTTTGCCAGGACAGCCAAGGCCAGCTCAGCCCACCCTGAAGCAGTCCAAAGGTGAGTGCCCCTAAAAAGAGCATGATCAAGCCTGCTCCCAAAAAGTCGATTTGTTTGGAGCCTTCCCTTGGCGGCGGCTCTTTCACGAAAACCGCAATCAAAGTCAGCGACAGAGCCCCCACCGGAAGATTGATCAGAAAAATCCAGTGCCAGGAAGCGTACTGAGAAAGAGCGCCACCAATCAGAGGGCCCAGAATAGCTGAAATACCCCAGACGCTTGAGAGCCAGCCCTGAATGGCGGCCCTCTCTTTTAATGTGAATAGATCTCCGGCCAGGGTCGCCACGGTGGCCAGTATGGCCCCAGCTCCCAGTCCCTGAAGCGCGCGAAATCCAATCAGTGAAGTCATGTTCCAGGAGGCCGCGCAGGCAACAGAGCCAATTAAAAAGATGATCGTTCCTACTATCAGGATGGGTTTTCGGCCGTAAAGATCAGAGAGTTTACCGTAGATGGGAATCGTGATGGTTTGCGCCAGAAGGTAAATCGAAAACACCCAGCTGACCAGCTGAAGACCACTGAGGTCTGCCACGACCTCGGGGATGGAGGTGGCCACAATGGTGATATCTATGGCCGCAAGACTCATCGTCACCATCAGGGCAAAAAGAATCCATTTTTTCGAATGTTGCGTCTGCTGCTGCGTATCCACCAAGATGAGCTACCTTTTAGTTTAGATGACGGTGTGAAAAGAGACTTAAACCCCCTTTTTAGGACAACGAAGTCCAATTGGCCATCCCTTAGACCGCAGTCCCTAAAGCGCTCGACCTTATTTTTGAGTTTTCAGAGCGTCGAAATACTGTGTTGACCCCAAGCAGACGTGGAGAGTATGAACGCTGTTTATGAAGCCTAAATTGAATATGGCAATTCTGATGCTTCTGCTGATCACATTTGTGGCTCCCACAAGTGCATATTCACTTGGTGATTGTCACAGTGGTTCCAGTCTAGAGGCTGGTCATGATCACGATAGGTCCCTCCGCAAAGCTGACCCGGATAGAGATGGCGTTCAAAGCAATTGCTGCGCCTCTAAAACCTTGGAGGCCTCCGAAGCCCAGTGGGTTGAGGATCTTCATGGACCAGATTCCTCCACTCACCAGCGCAGCTGTCCGTGTTCGGTTCACCGAGCAGGATGTTGCCATGCCAGCGTCTATATTCCGCAAGAGCTAAGTTTTGCTCCTACGGCTCCCCGTGTTCGGGTTGAGTTTTCGGAAATAGTGGACCACCTCAAGCCTGCGCCTTTTCTCGAAGGTGCCTTTCAGCCCCCACGCGCGTAGCATAGCTGCCCCGTCAGACAGATCATCCCGTC
>CAYRIE010000182.1:1762-3663 GCA_964424215.1 uncultured Pseudobdellovibrionaceae bacterium | reverse complement strand
TGGTGGCATAGCACTGGGCCCGGTAACACACCTTCAAAGCTGCGGGCGCAAGGCAGCAAACACTGGGCTCTTTAAGACAATGCCCCGGCGCGGGCTCGGTTCGCCGAATATGGCTTTCGGGCAGGCCGTGGTAGCTCATCACGTAGTGATCCACTGCAGCTCCATCCAGAGTCTTTTGAGCTTTTTGCGCCAGGGCCTCCACGAAAAAAGGCTGATCGAAAAAAGGATCCTGAACTCTATAGCTCCCTTTCATCTGGTGCTTTTTCCAAAGCTGGCTCCAATACTCCGCACTCGATCGGTAGGTTGCCTCTGCAAACTGAGGGAAAAGCGGCACCACCGTTACTTCCTGAGCGTCATGGGCTTTCAGATCTTTTAGGGCTGCCTCCATACGGGGCTCCCCGTAGCGCATCGCCAAAAGCACCTTCACTTCAGGACCGGCCACCTTTTGCACCAGGGACCTGAGCTCTTCGCTGTGTAGGAGCAGTGGTGAGCCGCGGTCGGTCCATATTTTCTGATACTTTTTTGCTGAGGAGAACTTTCTTCGGGGCACAATGAGTCCGTGCACCAAAAGCGCGCGCCAAAGCGCTGGTATTTGTAGAACCCAGCGGTCCATTAAAAACTCTCTTAAGTACTTTCCGACCTCTAGGGGGGTGGGAGCCTTAGGGGTGCCCACGTTGATAAGTACAATCGCCCGTCTCACACAGCCTCCGTCATCAATTGATCCGCCAGCGACCTGGCCCGAGAAAGCATTCTTGAAAGCCCCAGATCCCCATAGGAGTTTCCGAAAAGACGGTAGCGGCCCCTGCTGAGGCTGTGAGCTGTCAGAAATCTTTCAAGCTGCAAGCCATAAAGCGGGAGAGCCTGGGGCCGTGAATTTACCACCAGGTGAAGGGGCTTAGCCTCTGAGCCCTGAATTCTTTTGCGATCCGCCATTATGGATGCGAGGGCATCCTCAGGCTCCTCAGAAAATATATAGGTCTCTGAACGGTGGGGCTCACCTCTTTCCCAAAAAATATCCGTGTTGAAAAGCACGCCCAGGGCGTGAAACTGCTCTTTTTTAGGCAGCAGAACACCGAAGCCGCGCAGATCCTTTGAGGAGGGCGCAAAAAATGCTGTCACCGTGGTTAACCCCACTCGGGGCAGCTCAGACAACTGCTGCACAAACGAAGACTCCTCACCCTCAAAAAGCTGGGACGCGCCTTGGGGGCTAAGGCAAAGAACCACCTTCGCGGCACGGCCCACCCTCGGCGTCCATGGGGAGCAAAGGTTCACTTCCACTCCGCGCCTGAGAAGCTCAACGGTCCATGTGTCGATAAAGCGGCGCATCCCGCCTTCAACACCTAAAGTCCCCCGTAGGTGGCCCCGCCTCAAAGGCTGGTAAAGATTTTTGAGACATAGGTTGGCACTTAGGTTTTCTAAGGGGGCTGCAAAGATCCCTTGAAAGGCGGGCTCCACAATATAGTCTGTGACGGATGGCCCCCAATGCCTAAGGGACCACTCCCTTAGCGACTCCTGCGCTTTGGGAGTCAGAGTTTTAAACCCCCTCACCTTCGAGCTTAGAAGTTTCAGCAGCACGTTCCATTCCGTCACCCTAAGGGGCCATCTGCGCGGGCCGCCCCGGAAGATGTACCGTGCGGGATAGCGGTTATAGGAAGGCATTACGGTAAGATTAAGATCTTTAAGAAGCTCCTCCACATCATAGCTGGCGCGAAATCCATTGGCAGCTTTTTCAGCAAGGCCAAAGGGTGTTGCTGATGTATCGAGAAGCCCACCGAGCCTTTCCTTAGCTTCATACAAAGCTACCTTGGCCCCGCGCTCTCTTAGATACCAGGCTAGGGCCATTCCAGAAAAACCGCCACCCACAATGTCAAATCTGTGCTCAGCCATAAAATCCTAAGCTT
>CAYRIE010000182.1:0-1662 GCA_964424215.1 uncultured Pseudobdellovibrionaceae bacterium | reverse complement strand
GAAAAACCGCCACCCACAATGTCAAATCTGTGCTCAGCCATAAAATCCTAAGCTTAAAAAGCTCACCCAAATACCTCGCGCACCCGCTTTACAAAGTATCTAACGTTCTCCTGGGGAGTTTTAGGTAGGACCCCGTGCCCGAGGCCACACACCCAGCCCGCCCGCTCTTTGGGCGTCAGAGACTTAAACTCGCTTAGGTAATTTTCAAGGAGTGTTTTAAACTGCCCGTGCTCTGCAAAAAGAAGGGCCTGGTCAAAATTTCCCTGCAGAAATCCGGGGAAGGCCTGCTTCTTAAGAAGCTTAGGTAGGTTCCACCGGTGATCTACACCTATGCCGGCCCAAGCGCCGCTTTTGAACCCTTCAGAGTCCAGGTGATCCATCGTGGTACCCTTAGAGTAGTAGCCCAGCTTGCCAGGAAACTTCTCAGCTAGCTGAAACAAAAACGGCGCCACGCTCTTCTGATAAAAGGAGCTAGAGAGCTCTCCTGCGGCGGTGTCAAATACCATAATGACTTCAGCCCCAGCTTCCAGCTGAAGAGCGATGTTCTTTTCCAAAAAAGAGGTCATCAGTTCAGCAAAGCTCATCCACAGATTCTGACGGGTCTTACTTTTAATCAGCGCGCCCTTGTGCTCACCCTCTGCCGCATAGGTAAACAGCGTCCACGGCCCACCCACAAAGCCAATCAGGCTTTTATCCTCGGGCAGCACTTTCCTGGTTTCGGCCACTGCCTCCGCCTGAAATCTCACGCCCTCAATGGCCGAGGAGACATCCTTTAGATCACCGAAGTTGTTCTCTTCAAGAGTCCACCCCAGCTTCGGCCCCGGGTCATAGGTAAGACCCATGCCGAGAGCCTCAAGGGGGAACAGAAGATCGCTAAAAAGAATGGACACATCAAAATCAAAATCCCTGATCGGGCCCATCGCAGTTTCAGCGGCCAATTCCGGAGACTTGCAAAGCTCCATGAAGGAGTGCCTTTTCTTTAGCTCTTGATAGTGATCATGGTACCTGCCGGCCTGCCGCATGAACCAAACCGGCGGCGCGCCTTCTGGTAGTTCTTTTCTGAGTGCTTTTTGAAACTTTGGACTAGACATTGCTTACCTCAACTTTTTTTAATAGCGAGCCACTGATAGCCAGCACCTCGCACCGACCTAATAAACTCGCCTGATTCATCACCCAGCGCCTGCCGAATCCGAACGATGGCGTTGTCGACAGTTCTGGTCGTGGGAAAATGGGACTCACCTACCCACAGGTTCAAAATTTCATCGCGCGACACCACTTGGGGTGCACGCTTTACCATGAGCCGCAAAAGCCGGACATCCCGCTCACTTAGAAACACCCGCTCCTGACCTTCACGCTGCACAGAGCCCGCACTTAAATCCACGGTCACACCGTCAAGGGAGATCACCTCAGGAACCGCATGCTCTTTGAGGACGTGCCGGACTCTTAGCAAGAGCTCGCGCAAATGAAAGGGCTTGGGAATAAACTCCTCAGCTCCCAGTTCATAGCCAGCTAGACGGTTCTCTGCAGTATTAAGCGCCGTCATAAATATGAAAGGGCTGGCTGAGCACGCTCGTATGGACCTAGCGATTTCAAAACCCTCACCGTCGGGCAGCCCCAAGTCGATGATGTAAAGATCATAGCTTTCATCTTGAAGCATTTGCT
>CAYRIE010000181.1:0-3685 GCA_964424215.1 uncultured Pseudobdellovibrionaceae bacterium | reverse complement strand
TCAACATTCATCGCTTTGGGCCAGGTGGGCGCTGAGTACCAGTGCTTTGCACCTAATTCCTTTTTTCCAGCCGTGAACCACTTTGACGGTGAGCCTGCGGGAGAGCGCAATGCCTTGCACGAATCAGCTCGTATAGCTCGCGGTCAGGTGCTGCCCACAGAGCAGCTCAAAGTAGAAGACTTTGATGCACTCATCTTTCCCGGCGGATATGGCGCGGCGACCAATCTTTCGAACTGGGCTGCCGAGGGTGCGGGGTGCACCGTTCTTCCAGAAATTGAAGAGGCCGTTAAGGACTTCCATTCCGCCGGTAAACCCATTGGCGCTATCTGTGTTGCACCCACTCTTATAGCCAGGGTGCTGGGTGATCAATCGGTGACTGTCACCATAGGAACCGACGTGTCGACCGCCCAGGAAATTGAAAAAACCGGCGCCCATCATGCCAACTGTGAGGTCACAGATTTTGTGACCGATCGCCAACAGAAAATTGTAACTACTCCCGCTTATATGTACGATGATGCTAAGCCCTCGGATGTTTTTAAAGGCATACGCGGTCTTGTGGGTGAAGTGACCGAGATGGCCTAAGACTCGGTGTGGGGGATCAATGAAGGTTGGGATCATTTTCGGGGGCGCCTCTAAAGAGCACAACGTCTCTCTGGTTTCGGCAAAGTGCCTCTCGAGCGCTCTGAACCGATCCAAGTGGACACCTGTACTTTTAGGAATTTCGACAGACGGCCACTGGTACCGGCTGAAAGAGGCCGATTTAGCGCGGACCACTTTTGATCAGCCCGTTAACATCGACCAGGTGGGTGAGTTAATTTTTCGAAAACATCCCCAGGGAGAGCTGGGAGCCTGGCTTCAGTCTCTTTCCTTAGATGTTGCCTTTCCCATCGTTCACGGAACCACCGGCGAGGACGGAACGCTTCAGGGGTTTTTGCAGACACTGGGAGTTCCCTATGTAGGCTGCGGCGTGGCCGCCTCGGCTCTGGCAATGGACAAGGAGTACACCAAAGTCGTGCTCGCCCACGAGGGCCTGCCCGTAGTCCCCTTTCTTGTAGTGAGAGATCTGCCGAGCGCCCCCAGCTATGAGCACGCGGCTCAAAAGCTGGGCAGCACTCTTTTTGTAAAGCCCTGCAACTTGGGCTCCTCCGTGGGAGTTACCAAGGTCACTAACAAAGACCAGTGGCTCCCCGCTTTGAAAGAAGCTTTTCGTCACGACCAAAAAGTTTTGGTAGAACGAGCTGTTTCAGGTGACGAAGTCGAAGTAGCGATCAAGGGAAGCTCCGCTAAGGCGGAAGCGTCGCTACCTGGTACCTTTAAAATGAGTAGCGATTTTTATTCCTACGACGCCAAGTACTTGAGCAAAGAGGAAACCACTTACCGCATACCAGCGTTTGAAGACGCTGAGTTGTTAGCCAAGATTAAGGACTACGCTATCAGGGCGTTTAAGGCTATCGGGGGCGAAGGCATGGCCAGGGTGGACTTCTTTCACGAACGCGGGGCCCTCTTCCTCAATGAGATCAATACGCTGCCGGGATTCACTCCCATCAGTATGTACCCTATGCTCTGGGAAAAAAGCGGCGTGAAATACTCGGACCTGGTGGACGAGCTGCTTGAACTCGCCTTAAAATCTCAGCCTACATCGAATTAAGTAGGTATTTATAAACTTCATCGTTGGGGACAAACTCAACTCCCACACCTGTGGTCGTTTTGTCCTCAGGCTCATTGAGCCACACCACTCGGGCCGGCACCGCGTAGTTTTTGTCGACTTCATTTAGGTTGACGTGAAGTTTGACCAGCTCACCCACCTTGAAGTGACTTAAGGAGCCCCCTTCAATGTAAGCTCCGCCGCGGGAGAGGTTGTGAATGACCGCATCGGAGGCATCCTCTTTCATGTAGGACTGCAGCTTGGTGTTCTGAAGAGTCTTAAAGCGCCTGAACACTCGTTGGCGAACCAGATTGTTCCGAGCAATCTTGCGCAGAATCCCTAAAAGCTCTTCCCGTTCGTAGGGACGCTCAATAAAGTGCACGCTGTCCATCTTCTTACACTTGCTCACCACTTCGGGACCATAGGCTCTTCCCACCATTAGGATCCAACCTGAATAGCCGGAGTTTCTCAGCTCCCGCACCAGCTGAATGTGACTGGCTCGAACGAGGCGCAGGTTCAGAACCACCAGGCCAATCCTGTGATCCAGAGATTGGATCACGCTGTTGACATGGGCTTCCTGGATAACAGGCGAAAAGCAGGTTCCAAGGAGCGGAGCCACCTGCTTGCGGAACATGGCGCTTTCTTCTTCGGTGGAGCTGGCTATGAGGATTTTGGTCATGAACTCTCCGGTAAACTTTCCCTAAGGATATATCGGTCACCGGAGCTGAGTTCTGACCAGTTATTTTAGAGATCTCAATTAAATACCGGACGTGTCCAAAAGTTCACCAGGAGCGGTTAACAGCCGCTCCTTCGGAATGTCTTAAAATGAGATTTATAAGATTTTTTGGGAGATTCAGCCGCGCTGACTGAGGGGCACGTACTTAAGTCCGCTTCTTCCAGTCCACTGACCGCGCGGCCGGTAGATCCTGTTGTTCTCCCACTGCTCATAAATGTGCGCAAGCCATCCTGAAATTCGCGAAGCTGCGAAGATCGGAGTGTAAAGATCAATGGGAATACCCAGAGAGTAGTAGACCGTGGCAGAGTAAAAATCCACGTTGGGCAGCAGCCCCTTCTCTGAGCTGACTGTGTCGTCGATGACCTTGGACATCTCGAACCAATGTGTTTGGCCGCTGCGCTTACCCAGCTCCTCGCTCATCCCACGCAAGATCTTGGCGCGCGGATCACCGTTCTTATAAACGCGGTGCCCAAAGCCCATGATCAGAGTCTTATTAGCCAGCGCTTGCTTCACCCACTCGCGAGCTTTATCGACCGTCTGGATGTCCTGAAGCATCAGCATCACTTGCTCGTTAGCGCCGCCGTGAAGCGGACCCTTGAGCGCGCCGATGGCGCTGACGATGGCTGAATAAATGTCGCTTAAGGAGGACGCCGTCACCCTGGCAGCAAACGCCGAACAGTTCAGTTCGTGGTCAGCGTGCAGGATCAGACAGGTGTCGATCACCTTTACATGATAGGGATCAGGCTCTTTTCCTGTGAGGGTGAAAAGAAAGTTCCAAGCCAGGCTTTGACCCTTTTGCGGCGACAAAATTTCCTGACCTTTGCGAAGCCGCTCAAAGGTGGTCACAAGAGTGCCCATCTTGGCCGTCAGCCTCAGACCTTTGCGAAAATTGGCCTCAGGCGAAGCATCTTGAGCCTCGCTATCAAACTGGGCCATAAGGGAGACGGCCGTTCGCAGCCAGGCCATCGGATGCCCGGAGGTGGGCACCGTCTTTAGAGCGTTCAGCAGTTCGGGTTCGAGAGTGGCATAACCCCAAAGCTCTTTTGAGAAGGATTCAAATTCCTGCGCCGTTGGCAGCTTATCGCGCCACAAAAGGTAGGCCACCTCTTCGAAAGTAGAGTTTTCAGCGAGATCCTCGATGGTGTATCCGCGGTAGCACAGCGTCGCATCGACGATGCTGGAGATGCTGGTGGTGCAGGCGACAACGCCTTCTAGTCCGCGATTGACGGCTCCCTCATAAATTTCAGCCATGGCGAGAATTCCTTTCAGTTTTTCTACGAAGCTCTATCAAAGATGGGACCATG
>CAYRIE010000180.1:0-3696 GCA_964424215.1 uncultured Pseudobdellovibrionaceae bacterium | reverse complement strand
ATTGAAGTGATGAGCGCGGGAGCCGGCGCCGTGTGGGAGAACACCAGCAGAGGCTACAGTGTGGAGTCAACTGAGGGGCACCTGCGCATGGACTTTAGCACCTTCCTTAACGACAACCTGAGCCTGGCTGGCTTTTGCTTCTTCCCGGAAGAGGGCGGCTGGTGCGGCGAGCGCGAATCTATCTTTCAGAGCATGGAGTCCTACTTTACTGCCGTAGATGAAATGAGACTCTACCGGATGCGGGACATGAACGCTGTGACCGACAACTGGACAAGATACTTTTCCAAATCCCTCAACATGTATCTGGCCTCAACGCTGCTTTATAAAGACATGCTCGATCAAATCACGACCCAGCGGCGCTGGCAAAACAGCAGGCCTTTTGAGCACCATCTCGAAGGCGGCCAGCTTTCAGCCAGAACTTACCTGAGCCATGCCGCTCACCCCTTGCCGCTTTTCAGATCCTCACCGCTTTTTGGTGTTCGGCCTGAGTACGTTTTCTCCTCTTGGTTTGAGGGCCTCAGCCAGTCGGAAGCTATGGAACAGATGGGACGGTGGGAGAGCTCTGGTAACGACCTAAGCTTGGTACAGGACAACTTGCGCCAGAAAATGCAGCTGAGCCAGGAAACGGGCCGCTGGCTTAGGGAGCAGGGCCAAGGCGCGAGCGAGGCTCTGGTGAGGGACAAAGCTCTAGAAATCGGCACCAAGCTCTCCTCAAACCTTCTTCATGTTCAGATGGATGGGATTAGGGATTTAAGTGAGGCGGTGACGGTGCTTCGCGCCGGCGAGTCCCGCTGCCGTAAAGACTTAAGCTCCTCACAGGACTCTCAATGTCTGTTCTATTTTGCGCAGCAGATGCTAGCTGACGCTCTCCTGAGTGCGGCAGATATCCTTGAGGGTGAACTCCAAGCTTTGCCCGAGCCCTACAGCTTCCGTGCCGATACTCTTATAGCTATGTTGAGATCCCCACTGAGCCGGGACAGGTCCGAAGCTCTTGCGCTTCTTCAAGAAACGGTGGATCAGATCCGCTCAGAAAATGCAGTGGCCTGTGAAACCTCCAGTGTAGGGCTTTGTGTTTTCAGGGACGCCCAGCGGATGGCCACAAGAGGCCCTTTTAACCACCGCAACCGTCCGGACCTTGGCGGCTACCGCACAGAGCTTACGAGCGCGCCCGGCGGCCCAGCCCCCCTGGCTCCCGGGCACAAGTACCTGATGGACTTTTACACCTCGCTGGATCAATTCGGTATCGACTACGACTGGTACCCCTCACGCAGCCGCGGCGGACAGATGGGCAGTATGTCCCATTACCTGGTCACCTCTATGCTCTGTGGCCCCACCAGTTTTGCAGCCAACTCAGAGGTGCTCTCTCGCCGCCTTGGAGGCCTGATTCCTGTGATGCCGGAATTTCATCCACCCCGGCTTCCCATGGTGAGCGGTCAAGACTACTGCCCCTCGCTCACAAACCAAACGTCAGTTTACCACCTGATTCCACAGACCGACGGCAAGGCTCCATGGAGCGGGATTGTGGATCTTCTTTATAACGATGTCTCTCCTGGGGTCACCGGAAGCAGCTTCGGGCCGTGGTGGCAAAGTTTCGCCACCGAGCCCCTTGAGAACTTGATCCAGGAAAACGCCGTTAAGTACGGAGGAGTGCTGCGTGAAAAGTTTAAAAACTTCCTTCTCGGTGCTGAAGGATTTTGGGGCGGCCTAAAGAACTCGCTTACATCTTTGATCTCACTGAATCAGCCCGTCTCCTATATGGATTCGGTCAACGCCGAACTGGATGTTTTCTTTTGGGGGCTTTTTTACCCGCTCTACAATGATCAGGAAACTTTGTGGTACGAGCCGAACCTTCCGGCCGGTACGGACGAAGAGGTCCACACCTTTAAAACGGAGTACTTAAGCTTCCTTGAAGCCCAGCTGCGCGAAGGCCTAGAGAAGGGCGTAAGAGAAGCGTTGGATCATCCCCAGGCGGCCGAGGAGGCCTTTGCTGACGCCGAGCTGGCTCTTGAAAAACTCAAACAGCTTTTTCAGGGGTGGGATGACTTCTATTTTGATCAGATGATTAGGGGTCAAGTGCCCGAATACCCACAGCTAAGTTACCGCAACCGCACGCCGCGGGAGGGATTGGGCTATGATGCCAACTGGCTTATGAGAGAGAGCGTGTTCCCAAGGCTTGAGATGCTGCTAGGAAGTCTTAAATCCGATGTGCTCGCCAAAGCGCGGTTTTTCGAGTCTCTTGGGGAGAGCTTGCCGCGCCCGAACTAGGCCCAGCTAACGCGGTATCTTAACAGTCAAAAAGGGTGCGCAGGATTTGCCCCGATAGGGATCCAGATCCGCCGCCACGCTCATGCCGGATTGAGCGTTGGGTTTCACCCTCACCGATCTACCCCGCGGGAAAAGTTCCTGCCACAAGGGGACAAACCAACCCAAGAAAGACTGCATGTAATATGAGTTGGCCTCAAGCTGCAGTCGCTCTTTGTCGATTTCAGCAGCTTCTTCTTCCCTGTACATATGCACCGTGGTGGGCCGGATCTGCACACTCCACACCAAGGCGTCCTCGCGATTCAGCTCACTTGTATTGATCCAGATGAGTCGGCCAGAGTAATGACCCAGAGACAGCGGCACGACCTGCGTGTAGTACTCAAAAGTCGATGCCTCCATGTTCAGCTCCATAACGACCAGGGGCCAAAACTGCGCTTCACTCCCCGCCCCGCGAAGGGTTGGGTAAGGAAGAGGTTCAGGAGGGAAAAAGGACAGCCCCTCGCCCTCAAGCGGCTCATGGCGACTCAGGTAAGCCTTCAGAAATTCAATTTTTCCGGCTTGGCTTGTCACTGCCAGCGACAGGGGCTTTTGCGAGGAGAGCGTAATCTGAACCTGCTTAGAGAAATAGATCTGACTTCTAGAGGGCTCCTTAGGAAGGAGCACCTTATCAATCAAGGCTCCTGCCTCCGCCCAGCTTCTGGTCTTTAGATTCAAAAACCACTCGGTTTGTTCCACCCGTACATAGTCAAAGCTGAGTACCATGCCCTGCTGGCTACTCATAAAAATCCTCTTGATGGGATCAGGGTAAACGCTCGTCCGGTCCGTTATGTGGAATTTTTCGGCATTCGCTTTAGCTAGAATCGCCTCAAGAGCCGGGCCGTTTTCTTTGGAGAGCAACGGTCCCGCCGAAAAAAACAGGGCCAAGGGCAGCAGTGCCTTGAGCATGACTTTCAAGTTGAGCAAAGGGGGCCTCCTTGAGCGCATGACCCTAACAGAGGAGGTGTTTTGGGGTTGTAAATCGAGCGTTAGCTAAAGGAAGCTTTTACTTGTCCGTGACGGAGGCAGCTTCCGCAGGCTGTTTAATCGAACCCTTAAGAGCCTGTTCGGGCCGCTCTATTCGGGCGATATAAACCTCGTTGTACAAAAGCAGCAGAATCGCGAGCACCGGAGGTGCGATGAAAAAGCCGATGATTCCAAACCATTGTCCAAAAAGGAGAATCGAAATCAGAAGTGGAAGCTCTGGGATCTTAATCCGGTCGCGCATAATGAGCGGGAGCGTAACATTGGATTCGATCTGCTGAATCAAGATAAAAACCAAAGCCACCCACGGAAGGCTGCTGACATCGGTGGCCAAGGTGACAATAAACAGCAAAGCAAAAACTAAAAACACGCCGATGTAGGGAACCAGATTCAGAACCATGGTGAAAAATCCAA
>CAYRIE010000179.1:0-3704 GCA_964424215.1 uncultured Pseudobdellovibrionaceae bacterium | reverse complement strand
GGCCTTCATAGATCCCTTAAAGTCCGGGGTCCCCTCAGGCTGCAGAGCTTCCTGGAGAGGATTGGTGTGAATGATCATCCCCACAGCTTCTAAGCTCTCCACCAGGCGCAGGACACCTTCCGTGGGGGTTGTGATCAGCTGAGTGATGCCAAGATTTCCTAGCAGCTGAGCCCCTGGCGCTGATTTTCTCAGCTGGGACCACTCCTTACCATAGGAGGGCTCCATCAACTCCCGGCGCTGGGAGCCAACCCCCATCAGCCAGCCGTACTCAGCTGCCATTTGCGCTAAAAGAGTGTTGATCGAGCCCGCACCTGGATGCCCGGCTGTCATGGAGCTTACAAGATAAGGGGCCTTAAGATGAAGGCCCAAGGTAGATGCTGAAAGGTTAACTTCACCGAAATTGAGCTCAGGCAGAGCTTCATGGACAAGCTCCACCTCAGAGAGACCGGACTGACCTAGGGTTTGTGTGGAGCTTTCAAGAGCCAGACGCAGGTGGTCCTCTTTGCGGACTTCAAACTCGATCGAATCAGAGAGGACCCTGTCTGTGCCCACATAAATTCCTTTCCAAACCGAAGGACCCCTGCCGTTATAACACTACTGGGGCAGAACCTGGCGGACCAGAGTTGTAAAAGCCGCAGAGTCCTGAACAGCCATATCGGCCAGAACCTTTCGGTCCAGAAGAATGTTCTTCTCCTGCAAAGCATTCATCAACCTAGAGTAGCTGGTGCCGTTCAGCCTAGCAGCAGCATTGATCCGTTGGATCCACAGTTGACGGAAAAATCTCTTGCGCACTTTGCGGTCGCGGTAAGCAAAGACCAGGGCACGGTCGTTGCGCTCGCGGGCGATGCTGTAGAGTCTGGAGCCGGACGAATAGTAACCGCTGGCTCTATCTAAAACCTTATTTCTTCGGCGACGTGCCTTAACACCTCTTTTAACTCGCATGACTTATCACTCCTCAAAAAATTCTTTAAATGTCCAGCAGACGCTTCACTTGGTTCATATTGGCCGCATTCACATATTTCATGGGGCCAAGTTGGCGTTTTCTTTTGGAGGATTTATTCTCCAAAAGGTGGCGTAGTCCCTGTTGCTTCCTTTTGACTTTGCCGCTGCCCTGAACTCTGAGGCGCTTTTTGGCACCGGAGTGGGTTTTAGATTTCATCGTTTTGCTCCCTTCTGATTCGGCGTCCCCCTACCTAAAAAAGGTGAGCGGAGGCACTTAAAAAGCCTACACAGGTTCGTTGAAGGATATGGGTGTATCGCATAACGGGCACCTTGACAAGGGCCCGAAGAGGGTTCCAGCGGTAGGGAACAGCGCTTTTTTTAGTTGGACTCGCTGGCCTGAGCCGCAGGAGAGGCTGTATCAGACCCCGATCCCTGAGCTGGGGCCTCTTTAGGCGCCTTCTCTTTATACTCTTTTTGTTTAGCAGCATCTGGAGCAAAGAGCACGAAAAGCTGACGACCTTCCATTTTGGGAGGCACTTCCACGTTGGCCACATCATCAAGCCTTGCAGCCACCTTCTTAAGCAGGTCCATACCGACCTCTTGGTGAGCCATTTCGCGGCCATAAAAACGCAAGTTGACCTTCACCTTGTCCCCATCCATCAAAAATCTGCGGGCGTGACGAAGCTTCACATCCAGGTCGTGCTCGTCGGTGCGAGGTCGGAGCTGAATCTCTTTCGTGTTGATCACGTTTTGCTTCTTTTTGGCTACAGCCTGTTTCTTTTTATTTTCGTACTTCCACTTGCCGTAGTCCATGATGCGACAGGTGGGCGGCTTTGCGGTGGGTGCAATTTCAATCAGATCAAAGCCGCGATCCTGAGCCAGCTTGAGAGCATCTGCTGGTGTATAAACTCCAAGCATAGTTCCCTCCTCGTCAATCACCCTGACCTGGGGAGCTTGGATCTCTTGGTTGATGCGGTATTTATCCTTTTGGGGACGCTTTCCACGCACGATAGCACTTTTCCTCATATCACCTCTGCCCATCTACGGGTTCTGAAAGATCGCGCCTCTTTTCCGCAATCTCTCGGGTTAATCGATCTGTAAAGACCTGGGTATCCAATTGATTTTCTGTACGGCCATCTCGAAGGCGCAAAGACACCGTGCCACTCTCTTTTTCCTTGTCTCCAAGGGTGAGCATGTAGGGAACCTGCTGCAGCTGCCACTCTCTGATCTTGTAGCCGAGCTTTTCGTTGCGCACATCCAGGTGAACTCTCAGCCCAGAGCTCTTCAGCCTATCTGCCACCTGCTGGGCGTACTCCTGCTGCTTTTCGGAAACGTTCATCACCACCACTTGAATGGGACTGATCCAAAGCGGGAACTTCCCGGCCGTGTGCTCGATGTAAAGCCCCATGAATCTTTCAAGAGATCCAAGAACTGCTCTATGAAGCATTACAGGCGTGTGATCGGAGTTGTCTTCGCCTGTGTATTTTAGTTGAAAGTTAAGGGGCATATTGAAATCCACTTGAATGGTCCCCAGCTGCCAGCTACGGCGGATGGCGTCCACGACGTGAATCTCAATCTTGGGCCCATAAAAGGCCCCTTCACCGGGGGAGTACTCAAATGGGGTGCCGATTTTTTCCAGCGCATCGCTGAGGCTTTGCTCGGCTTGGTCCCACAGGTCATCTGTGCCCATGCGCTTTTCAGGGCGAGTGGCCAGCAGCACCTTGTACTCGTTAAGGCCAAATGTGCCATAGACCTCTTGGACCATTTCCATAAAGGCCTGAATCTCATCTCGCATCTGATCGGGCCTGCAGAAGATGTGGGCGTCGTCCTGGGCCATTGAGCGAACTCTGGTGAGGCCGTGAAGTGCTCCGGATTTTTCAAATCGGTGAAGCCGCCCAAAGTCTGCCATTCTAAGAGGAAGCTCTCGGTAAGAGTGCTTCTCAGCTCCGAACATAAGGCAATGAGCTGGGCAGTTCATCGGCTTAACAGCCGTCATGCGATCCTCATCGATCTTTGAAAAGTACATGTTGGATGCATAGTTGTCGTAGTGACCGGAGGTCTTATAAAGCTCCAGGTCAAAGATCTGCGGCGTAATAACCTCATCGTAGCCGTACTTGCGGTAAAGCGTGCGGATGTAGCTAACGAGCTCGTTGTAGATCAGCGAGCCCTTGGCCGTGAAAAAGGGTGAGCCCGGTGTCCAATCATGGAACATGAAAAGCCCGAGCTCTTTGCCAACCTTACGATGATCCCTTTTCTTAGCTTCCTCAAGGTCGCTCAGGTGCTGCTCAAGATCTTTTTTGTCGGCAAAGCAGGTGCCATAGATTCGCTGCAGTTGGGGATTGTTTTCATCCCCGCGCCAGTAAGCTCCTGCTGTAGAGAGCACCTTAAAGGCTTTAATCTGTCCCATACTCTGAACGTGAGGGCCACGGCAAAGATCCATCCATTCGCCCTGACGGTATATGGACACCTCCGGCACGCCGAGGTCGCGAATGATTTCAACCTTAAACTTCTCACCCATTTGTCCAAACACTTCGATCGCTTTATCAGTGCTCCACACTTCGCGTACAACTGGATCGTCACGCTTTACGATCTCTTTCATTTTCCCTTCAATCTTCTCAAGATCCTCGGGGTTGAAAGGTCTGGGAGAGTCAAAATCGTAGTAGAAACCATTTTCAATAACAGGACCAATAGTGACCTTCACATCGGGCCACAGCTCCTGAACCGCTTGAGCTAACAAATGGGCGCAGGAGTGCCTGAGCACC
>CAYRIE010000178.1:0-3714 GCA_964424215.1 uncultured Pseudobdellovibrionaceae bacterium | reverse complement strand
ATGTTACCAAGGCCCACGGTGGCTGACAGCGCGGTCGCCAGAGCTGCAAAGTGACTGACTTCACCCACTTCGCCAGGCTCAGTGAACTTTCCCCTGACCACCTGGATAGCGTGGCCAAAAGCTCGGAAGTTGATAAACTTCATTTTAATAGTGAATATGATTGCGCCTACGACTAACCAGAACACGGCAAAGGGCAGCTTAGGTCCCTCCAGAAAAAACAGAACGTCAAAAAAGAGCAAGCTCGCAAGGATACTGTTCAGATGTCCGAAGAATTGATCGACTATGCCCGAATCAGAAGCCCAGGCGGGCTGGGAGAGTAGTGACAGAAAGCAAGCTGCAGCCGCAGCGCGAATAGATCTTGGCCCCATTTTCAAATCCCCTCTTTAAGGCGATTTTTCTAGCATCTGCGTCTCAACCGGGCAACCCCTAGCTAAGTGGAAAGGGCCTTGGCTAAATCTATAAGGTGCTGAGGAACAGCTTTGGGGGGCTGATGCGTCATGCTTAACGGAATCGTAAGTGGGCCACCTTTTTGCCAGGCTGTCATAAAGCAGGTGTTTCCTTCCACCAAATGCTCAACCGCTAAGTGCCCCAGCTGACTGGCGCGAATACGGTCAAGGGCTGTAGGGGAGCCGCCGCGTTGAACGTGACCAAGCACGCAAACCTTAGCATCAAAGCCTGCGCGCTTTCTTAAAGCCTCGGCCAAATCATAGCCACGACCCGGTTTGTGTCCCTCGGCGGTGACCAAGATGCTTGATTTTTTTCCGCGCTGAAGGCCCTTGCGAATGTGGGAAATTGTGTCATCTAGCTGCACATGGCGGTCGGCAAAAAAGATTTCTTCAGCGCCGCCGGCGATGGCCACATAGGTTGCGATGAATCCAGAGCTGCGCCCCATCACCTCAACGATGAAGAGCCGGTCGTGACTGGCGGCGGTGTCCCGCACTTTGTCGATGGCCTCAAGAGCGGTGTTCAGAGCGGTGTCAAAGCCGATGGTGTACTCGGTGCCTGGAATGTCGTTGTCGATGGTGCCTGGGATGCCAGCTACTTTGAGGCCCGATTCTTCGTTGAGGAGCTGAAGGCCCCTAAAGGATCCGTCCCCCCCAATGCAAACAAGTGCCTCGATGCCTGCAGCCTGGAGGTTTTCAAAGCTTTTTTGCCGAACTTCGGGCTGATGAAATTCCTCAAGCCGGGCCGTTTTTAAAACGGTTCCGCCGCGCTGGAGGATGTTGGCGACGCTGCCCGCATGCAGATCCTCAAAGTCGCCGTTGTAGAGTCCTTGAAATCCCGAAACTACTCCTTTGACCTTAATGCCGTGAAGTAAGGCCGTGCGGGTCACTGCTCGAACTGCGGCGTTCATGCCGGGAGCGTCTCCGCCGCTGGTCATAACGGCTAGGGTGCCAAGAGTTGGGGAGCGACGAGATTTCAACGAAACTCCAAAAAAAAAGGATCAGTGGTAAACTGATCCTTTTTTGAAACTTATGTCAATAAGTCTACTAGCGAACGAGTTCTTTAAACTCTGAGCCAGGACGGAACTTGGGGTACCAAGCAGCGGGAATTTTGATCTCTTTACCCGTCTGAGGATTCCTTCCTTTTCTAGCTTTGCGCTTTGCTTTTGTGAAAGTGCCGAAGCCAACCAACTTTACTTCGTCACCTTTTTTAACAGACTTGCGAATGATGTCGATGGTGGCATCAAGGATTCGCTCAGTTTGGGCTTTGGTAGCTTCTGTGGACGTGGCAACTTTCTCGATAAGCTCTGCTTTATTCATGTGTAGTACCTCTCATGTTGTTTCTCGTCAGAATCTGACTGTCTTGGACTCGATTGAAGCCTAGTTGATTTGGTAGCGTCAAGAAGATTTACAAAAAAAAGTGAAACCGAAGCTTCAATTTCTTAAGTAGGTTCTCCTTCGGAGTCCTCTTCTGACAAGGGATCTGCGTCAGCGAACTCATCTGCCGGCGTCTTGGATGCCGTCGGTACGCGGTAGTTTTCTTCCGCCCACTCGCCCAAATCCAGAAGTCGGCACCGCTCACTGCAAAAAGGGCGGAAGGGGTTAGAACTACTATAGACAGTGCTTTTCCTGCATGTTGGACAGGCAACTATTCTAGACATAGGGGCTCTTTAGCAAATCTTTATAAGAAGCAAAAGGCTAAAAAAGCTTACTTTGTGATGTGCTGGTAGGGGTAACCTTCGCGTAAATGCAAATAGTCCCCTGGATCGTAGCTGCCAGAATAGGCCGGGGGAGCGGGGGACAGAATCCCAACCGCGTCGTCCCAATCGCCCATATCATTATTGGGCCTACTGAATGAATCCAGTCCGCCCAAGTCAGCATTAGCTAGGTTAGCTAACGTTAGGTCTCCGTGAACGTTCCATTCTCTGACGGTCAGGCGAATCTGAGCTGTTTCCTCATGGGCAGCATCGAGGCAAGTGAACTCATAGTAGGGCGAGACGATGCCATCGGGGAGGGCGCCGCCCCAGGAGGCTGCTGTGTAGTAGTTGGCGTAAAACACGCTTAGAAAACCAAACCCTGAGCCGTTGATCGTTTGATTGACGAGGGGATGGTCTGCTGCCACGGAGATGCTGCTAGTGCTTCCCCGAGTGGCCAGCCTTTGAGAGCGGTGAGCGCCGAGGAGCCCTTCATACCTTTTTGAGATCTTAAGGCCCGCACCCTGCCGAGAGGAGTTGATCGCGTACACGGTGAGTGGCAAGCCCTCATCGTTGACAGGGCCCAAGGTTCCCGCACCTGAGGCGCAGTTACCGACCTTACCGCCCCAGTCATTCGTGCTCACGGAAACTGATGTGTTGCCGTTGGATATGGTTGTTTCTGTGAGAGTGAACTCTCCAGTGCAGCAGTTGGGTGCATCGCTATTCAAAGAGCTGTAGTCAAAGGGGCAGTAGGGCTCGCCGTTAAATGAGAAGCCATTCACATCCTCGGTGATAGCCCCCGTATCTGTGTTTTTGGTGTAGGCCACATGAGTTGGGCCAGCACCTGCCGGAGCGCTTAGGTAAAAGTAGGGAGTGTAGCTTACGTGGGCGCAGTTGTGCCGTGATATCAAGGCCTCAAAGGAGAGGCCATGCATCATCAGGTCCAGCTCCTCAACTTCAACTTCGCACTCAATAAAGCGCGCAGCGCCCACGGCTTCAGGGTCCACCGCGCAGGGTGCGCCAAAGTCCGAGCCCGCCTTGTGAAGGAGGTGGGTTGCATAAGCTGGAGTCGTTAAAGATAACGAGAAGGTACCCTGAGGTACAGACACCTCCTCTGTTCCCTCTGCAGGAGTCCCTGAGTCGGTGCCGCCGCCACTACCGGGAGATCCTGAGCCAAGGGACACTTCATCTTGAGCACTGCAGGATGCAAGTACCACCGACAACAAAGCCGCAACCCAAAGGTTTCTCATTCCCCATCCTCCCACGGTGTATTAATAAACTATATCTAAAGGTCGTTTTCTTGGCGACTGATGAGCCCTTGCAGCAGGGCTCATGGCTACAATAATAGCACTTAGTCCGGTAGGGATTGGGCAACGAGCTTTTCAAGGGAGATTAGATCTTCCCTTTTAAAGGTGCCAAAGGTGTTCTCACCTAACTCGCCAAGCGCTTGCTTGACGGACCTAAGCGCTTGGCCCGGCCTTTGGGGGGGGCCAAGAACATATTCAGTTAACTGTTCGTCCAAGGCGATCAGGCGCGCCCTCGACACTGGCGCGCGTGGGGGATCTTCGCCGGCAGCC
>CAYRIE010000177.1:0-3728 GCA_964424215.1 uncultured Pseudobdellovibrionaceae bacterium | reverse complement strand
ACACAGTACTGGAGTGAGCCTTTTTCAGAGTCCTTGGTTTCAAAGGAAATTTCCCGGTACATTTGGGAAAGGGACTGGTCAAACCGAACCTCAGACTCTTTAAAAAAATCATCTTCCAAGCTTAAGCAGTCCTGAAGCACGCTAGTCTTTCGTGTCAGCCGCTTAAGGGAAGTCCCGCAGAGACCCGCAAAGGCTTCGTTGGCATAGACCACTTCAAAGCTTTTCCCAACAGCCACCACACCATCAAGCATTTGGTCAAAGATAGAAAAAGAATCTACGCTGCCAAACCCCAACGGCCCTCCACCACATGTGCTTTAAAAGATTTAACCACTTCAAGCGGAAGACCAAGGCCTTCTGCTTCCACTTTGAGAAGAGCTTCTTTAAAACGGCCCATAGATGAGAACTGACTCTCGGGAAGAACGTATTCCGCTAATCGGTTGGCAATAATAACGAGCCAGGCCTGAGCTCGCTCTTCATAAGTTAAGAAGGTCTCCTCTCTTTCCAGGCGGTCGTAGTCGTTAACTAGATTCTTAATATCCTGACTTGAAGCTGGATCGCGCTCGATGGTCAGTGAGAGGTTTTGGGTGTAGGAGGCAAAGATAAGCTCCTCAGTTTTTGTGAGCTGACTGCGGTTCTTATCTCTCAGATCAGATGGCAAATTCACCTTACCCAAATCGTGAATAAGACCTAGGAGAAGCAGGGTGCTGTCGTGATCTAAAGGTGACTCTTCCATGGTGGTCTCATAAAGAAGTTGCGCGAGCAGAGCCACTTCCATCGAGTGCCTCATCAGTTGAGGGGACTCATCCAGAAGTTCAGTGATCGCACCAGCCAGTAAGCTGTTGGTGGAAAGCAAATAGATGAGGGCCCTCATCTCAGATTTTACATGGGCCAGTCTTGGCACACGCACGCCCACTTTATGGAGGCGTTGACTGGCCTCTTCCAGCAGCTGAAAAAGATAGCGCCGCTTTTCTGGAGGAATCAGCATCTCAGGGCCGTAGCGAACTCCACAGTAACTCAGCTCCAGATCATGAATCTCTTTGAGCTTTTCAGAGGTCACATAAACGGTGCGGGCTCCTTTAGCGCGGTACTTTTTCAGATCCGGCAAAAGCTCTTTCTCAGGAACAAGGCAGACCACTTTGTTCCATGAAAAGCGATAATAAAGCGGGGCTACGAAGGCCCCCTTCTCTAGAACTTGGTCTATATCCAAAGCAATTTCAGCAACTTCCATGTTTTGCTTATCGGAAAAGCGAGTGCGCAACTGAAACTCAGATGGCTTTTGAGGCCAACGGAATTGGCTTGATCCTAACCCTAGGTCGAGTCATTTTAAGTCTATGAAGCCAACCCCGACCCCCGGTTCAATAAAAAGTAAAGTATCGTGGTCTTCAGAGGGCCTGTACTTTGATGGCGAGGAGTTTTACGACCGCCTGGTCCAGGTGCTCCGTGCAGCCCAATCGTCGG
Organism: uncultured Pseudobdellovibrionaceae bacterium; assembly: GCA_964424215.1. Lineage (GTDB taxonomy): Bacteria > Bdellovibrionota > Bdellovibrionia > Bdellovibrionales > JAGQZY01 > CAYRIE01. The sequence goes on along the minus strand of CAYRIE010000177.1, from coordinate 2,270 downwards.
TGGACATCAACGTTTATATCTGGGAGCCCGATGAAATCGGACTTAGAATAGCCCAAGCTATTTGGGAAGCTCATAAGAGAGGCGTAAGAGTTCGCCTGGTGGTAGATGGATTCGGCGCCCTCGCCTGGATTCGCGCGCCCGAAGCGCAGAAGTTTTTTGACGCAAAGATTATGCGCATTTATCACCCCCTACCTTGGACACTCTCAGATCTGCCTGCTTTTTCAAATTATTGGTGGCGAAGGTGGTTGCGGCTGAACTCAAGAACACATCTCAAACTTTTGGTTGCCGATGAAAGTATCGTGATAGGTGGAAGCCGCAACCTCAACATCGACGGGCTTAAGTGGCGGGAGTTCTGCTACGAGGTAACGGGAGGTGAAGTCGCTGCAGTCCAGGATTTGTTTGATACCACCTGGGCCCTCTCCCACGATCTAACCGGCGGGAGGGCTCTAGCCCGACTAGAGGCGGCCAAAACTCCGGGCGCCACTCTCCATACCGAACTGGTGTTTCACACGCGAACTGCTGGAGAGCGCAAACGACGCTACCAGGACGTTGTGAACAGAATTCGGACGGTGCAAAAACGCCTGTGGATTGTCACGCCCTACTTTCACCCTGTCTCCGGCGTCCGAAAAGCCATGGCGCAGAAAGCGCGGGAGGGAGCCGACGTACGTATCATCTTACCAAAAGTTAGCGACGTGTGGTTTTCATCATGGATCAACGAGTCCTACTGCGATGACCTTCTACGAGCGGGGATTAAAGTGTACAGATACCTTCCTAGAGTCCTTCACGCTAAGGGGATGCTAGGGGACGACTGGGCTCTCGTAGGCTCCTCCAACCTTAATCATCGCAGCTTTCGGCGAGATCTGGAGATAGACGTACTCCTTGAGGAACCAGGCAGTATCGAACTCTTGGAGCACGAGTTCAAACGTGATATGAAGGACTCTGAATTTCTGGAATCAGCCGAGCAAATCCGCTGTAGGTTTTTAAAAAAGATGCTCTCTCGAGCCATGTATCGATTCCGGGATTCTTTTTAATTTCATGATCAAGGTTCTTACTTTAAACACCCACAAACTTATAGCTCCCTTCTCCCGCAAATACACTCTGTTTGAATTGCGAGAAGCCTTGCTGGCTGTGGACCCTGATTTGATTTTTCTTCAAGAGATGCGGGGAGAACACCCCAAAAATCAGCCCCATGCCATGGGCTCTCCCATTGAGATTCTGGCTGAAGACCGCTGGCCCTATTTTATCTATGCAGCCAATAGCATTTACGAATCCGGAAATCACGGCAACGCCATCTTAAGTAAGTTCCCCATTCGGCAAAGTCGAAACATTGATCTTACCAACCACTCCCGGGAGCAACGGGGCCTTCTATGGCTTGAGATTGAAAACCCCTGGCAGGAATTTAATATTCATCTGGCCAACCTACATTTGGATCTGACGGAATGGGGGCGGAGAAAACAGATCCAAAAAGTGAACGCCGAGCTTACGCGTTCAGCCGCATCCGAGAGCCCTCTCATCATGGCAGGAGACTTTAACGACTGGAGCAATAAAGTTCGCGCCATGCTTCGACCCACTCTTAAAGAGGTTTTTAAAGTCCCACCTAAAACCTTCCCTAGTGTGCAGCCGCTTTTGCCGCTGGACCGGGTGTACTACTTCAGGCTGGAGCAAGTCCATGCTCGCATCCTGAAGGGGCACCCGTGGAACCGGATCACTGATCACTTACCGCTTTATGTGGAGTTTAAGGTTGTGGAAAAGCCCGATCCCTCCGCCCCTGCCCCGACGGACTAAAGAAGTTGAGAGAGCAATTGTTTCGGAGATTCAGAGCGCAGGATTTCTGTCTCTGTGATCACTGTCACCAACTTCCCTCTGAGATAAACTTCGATCATATCCTCGGCTAAACTTCCCGGCATATTTCTTAAGGCGCTAGAGAAGGGAACATAGACCAGCCGAATATCGTTTCGTCCATCAAAGTATTCTTTTAAATCAGAAAAAATGTCCATCATGGCGACCTCCATTTGAATTTCACCCATACTATCAAGAGGGCTGAAAAACTCGGCGTGGACAGACGATGGGTTTTGCTATCTGATTACATAGATGGTTGAACTAGGTTGGGAGTTCTACTGATGGATGAAAGCTTAGTAAGTTCGACTTTAAACCTGCTCTCAGAGCACTTTCCTCTCCCCGGTGTGCACTGGGGCCTAGCCTACTACGATGACGCGCCGACAAGCTCTAATAGCCAGTATAAGTCGAGCGCCTATTTGGCCGAAAAACGC
>CAYRIE010000176.1:0-3733 GCA_964424215.1 uncultured Pseudobdellovibrionaceae bacterium | reverse complement strand
CGGACGCGTCGGATCCGCACCCGCCTTGATCTTCAGCGGCACATTCTTAGCCCTGGAATTTTCCAGCTTCTTAAGAAGGTCTTTCTCGTCGATCAAATCGACGGTGCCCTTCTTAAGAATTTTAAGCTGCTCTTCAGCTGGCAAAAACCCCATCAATCAACCTACCTAGCATGCTCTACGGCCCTGGTTTCCCGGACCACGGACACCTTAATTTGACCTGGATAATTGAGCTCTCGCTCGATCTTTCGCGCCACATCTCGGCTGAGCATAAGAGCTTGTTCGTCCGTCACCTTAGATGCGTCCACAATGACCCGAATCTCTCGTCCCGCCTGAATGGCAAACGTTCGCTCCACCCCGTCAAAGGAGTTTCCGATGGATTCTAGATCTGTGAGCCGCTGCACGTAAGTTTCCATCATGGATCTGCGCGCCCCAGGTCTTGCTGAAGAGAGTGCGTCGGCCGCTTGGGTTAAGTAGGCCAGCATCGTGCGAGGCTTTTCATCCTCGTGGTGCGCACGAATCGCGTGAGCAATGTCCTCTCTTTCGCCGTAGCGTTTGGCAAACTCTGCGCCAATCACGGCGTGTGAGCCTTCAACGCTATGGTCGAGCGCTTTACCTAAGTCATGAAGCAGACCCGCCCGGCGCGCAGCCTTCACATCGCCGCCAAGCTCTGTGGCCATGAGGCCGGCTAAAAAGCCCACCTCAATGGAGTGAGTGTAGTTGTTCTGGGTGTAGGAGGTGCGGTAGCGCAAAGACCCCAAAAGCTTGGTGATCTCATTGTGAACACCGTGAATGCCAAGATCCAGCAGAGCCTTTTCGCCATCTTCTTTGATGGATTTAAATAGCTCTTTTTTAGTTTTATCAATGACCTCTTCAATGCGTGCAGGGTGGATCCTGCCATCTTCCATCAAACGCTCAAGCGCTCTTTTGGCCACTTCCCTACGAACGGGGTCAAAGCCTGAGATCACCACCGCCTCGGGCGTATCATCGATGATCAAATCCACACCGCAAAGACCTTCGATGGTGCGAATGTTGCGGCCTTCACGCCCGATGATCTTACCCTTCATTTCGTCTGAGGGAAGAGCCACCACACTGACGACGCGCTCAGAGGCGTACTCGCCCGCATAACGACTGATGGCCATGCTGATGATCCGCTTGGCTCGCCTTTCAGCGTCAGCCTTAGCCTCTTCTTCCAAAAGAATAATTCTTTGCGAAGCCTCGGTTTTAGCTTCTTGCTCCATCGCGTTGACTAGCTCGCTTTTAGCCTGATCTTTGGAGTACTGAGCCACGCTGCTAAGTTTGTCGCTGAGCTCTTTTACTTTATCTTGAGCGGCGCGCTCCATTTCATGAATCCGCCCCTCGGCCACTTTGATCTTTTCATCGAGCTCTTTTAAAGATCTCTCTCTTGCCTGCAGCTCAGATTCTTTTTTCTTGAAGTTACGGTCCAGACTTTGCTCTTTGTCGCGGTACTGCTTCTCTTGCTGAGTGAGCCTGGCTTTTTGCTTTTCGATATCCTGCTCAGCATTCTTTCGGGCCCGCTGTTCAAAATCTCGAGCTTTGTTTTTGGCCTCTTTTTCAAGGCGAGCCGCATCGGATTTGGCCCGCTGAAGGATTTTCTCAGCCTCCCTAGTGGCCTCGTCTTTTTTCTTGTTATCCAGCGCTTTTTTCACCAAAGCGTAACCGCCAAAACCTACCGCGGCCCCTACCAACACACCGATGAGTATTCCTAAACTCATTGTTTTTCCTTTCTCACAGACATCAGATCAACAGACGATCTTTTCAACTTCAGTCCAAATTTCATCAACAGTCTGATCATGATTTTCTGTTCTCAGGGCCTTGTCGTGAACTTGACAGGAAAAGGCTACAGCAATGCGCCGTCCACCGTATTCACTCAAAAGCCGGTCATAATATCCACCTCCCCGTCCTAGGCGTTGACCGCTACGGTCAAAACCTATGCCGGGAAGAAAAACTCCTTTAAGTAGACTCTTTTCAACCAAGCTGGATCTGGAAACCTTAGGCTCCCAAACTCCCAACTGAGTACGCTCAAAATTTTCTGCTTCATAAAAAGTATGGCGCATCTGAAGGCCCTCTGGCGAGGTCTTCGGAAAACACCATCTGAAGGGTAGCTGCTGACCGCAAAAAATATCCACAGGGGGCTCAGAGGGCAGCGGCACAAAAAGCCCCCACAGCCCTGGCTCCAGATCAGCAGTCTTTAAATGATTTAAAAAGGGCGCGGCAAAGGGGTCCTGACTAGAAACAGGCCAATCGGAGGAGGAGCGCACAGTGCGTCCTTGAGCTTTAAGCCAGCTTCGCAGCTCCTCTTGATTTTGACGTCTCTGCTCGCCTTTTGACGAAACTTCCATGGGCGCTCCCTGCGCACGGGGCGAGCTGTTCAGCAAAAACGTACGAATCGTCGTAGGGTTTGCTCAGTTGCTCGCTACGCTATCTTGAGGGAGTTCTAAGTCGTTGATGGTCTGAATGGTGAGTTGCTCTAAGCGTTCTAGCTGAGTCTCAGTCTGATTCTTGAGCTGCAGAAGTTCTTCAGCAAAATTGAGGGCTGCCAGAATGGCCGCGTTTTGAATCGAACCAGTTTTAGTTACTTTTAAAGCTTCTTGAATCTTTGAATCTACAGATTGCACCAAATCATGAACCATTTGTTCGCCATGAGAAGATTTCAAGCGCAGCGGGACTCCACCAATGGTCACTTCATAGATTTCTTTGTCTGCGCTATTCACATGGACCTCAGATCACAACAACAGAAGAGATTTGTTAATTCTCCCTCAGCTCTATGTGTAACTATTATTTTTCATTCCGTCAACGAAGACCACTGGCTAGGTCTTTTAAAAACCCATGTCATTCTAACACCTTATAGGATAAGCCAGCTTTTGGCCCAAAAACGCAGGGCGCAAGAGCTTAGATTAGCCCCTCTCAGGCCCCCTGGAGGTGAGTTTGAAAAGCTAACCTTTGACCAGAGATGGGCTGGCCTGCCCCCTAAGCTGCGGACAGAAAACAGGGGCCGGGCTACCATAAAGGACTGTCCAAAACCGGGGGAATTTTAATGCCAACGATCTTAAAAACTCTGGGCCTTTGTCTTCTTCTACTCGGCCCCACCCTGATCACGACCCAGCAGGCGCAGGCGCAGTTTCAGTCCATCCGGCCCCAGGGCATTCGCGGCAGCTTAGGATTTGGCCTCTCTGAGTATTCCGTACTGAGCCCAAATAAGGATTTTAGGCTAGAAGATGGCATGTACACATCCATCGCAGGAGAGACGCCGCTGAAATTTGCGGGGCTCCATGCGACCGTGGGCCTCAACTACATGCAAACTGAAGGATTCACCAACTACAACTATTCGACTCTTTCGGAGAATTACCAGGTCGATGACATCTCCTTTAACACTTCGACCTTTCAGATCAGCCTAGGAATTAAATTTAAACCCTTTCAGGCCATCCTCAGTCCCTACGTCGAAGGCGGAGGATTGTTTGGTTACCAAACCATCCATTACACGAACAAGGGCCCAGAGCTGAGCGCTCAAGGATCTAATTACAAATCAAAGGACAGCCTCACTGAGACGGGTTACTACGGCGATGCGGGCATGGAGGTGACCTTTTCAGAGCGCTTCGGAGTGCGCGCTGGATACAAGTACATCAAAACCGAGTCGCGTCCGTTCGCAACTGTTGCCAGGCAAAAGGTTAGGTATGATGCCAGAGTGTTTCACTTTGGCGTGATCCACCAGTTC
>CAYRIE010000175.1:0-3733 GCA_964424215.1 uncultured Pseudobdellovibrionaceae bacterium | reverse complement strand
GTAAACGACGGCATTCACCTTCATGGAAACGTTGTCCAAGGTGATGATGTCTTGGGGCTGAATATCCATGGTCACGGTTCGCGTGTCGATTTTAGCCATGCGCTGGACAAAGGGAATCAGCAAAATCAGTCCTGGCCCCTTCACACCGATCGAGCGACCAAACTGAAACACAACGCCGCGCTCATACTCTTGCAATATCTTAATTGCCGACGATAGAAACGTGAAAATCGCAATGGCTATCGCCAATCCAAAACCTAAACTCATATGTCACTCCTTTAAAGTATCTGCAGAGGGTTCGGGGGTCACTTCAAGGACCAAGCCCTTCACCCTGAGCACTCGGAAGGAGTCCCCAGGCTGGAGCTTTTGATCTGATTGTAGCTGCCACAGCTCTCCTAAAATACGTCCCTGACCTGACTTGCCGATCAAGGTGTCTACGGAAACGACCACGCCCTGCTGCCCCACAAGCGAGCTTGCACCCGTGGTTTTTTTAACCGAGCGGGTCTGATAGGCCATGTAGGCGACCCCGGCCACAGCGACAGAAAAAATCAGGAGAATGGGCAATAAAAATCCTAAAGGCAGCACGTAGCCCGTGGACATCGGGTTGTATAGAAAAATAGATCCCAAAAGAAAACTCACAAGTCCCCCCACACCTAAAAATCCAAAGCTTGGCGTGAAAGCTTCTGCAACCAGCAGGACCATTCCCAGAACCATAAGGAGCAGGCCACCCCACCAAACATCCAACTTATGTAGGCTAACCAGGGATACCAACAGGCCCACACCACCCACCACACCTGGCACGATGGCTCCCGGATGAGTGAGTTCAAAGTAAAGGAGGCCCAGGCTTCCCATAAGCATCATGTAGGCCACCTGGGGATCGGTCAATTGATCGAGCACATGGTAGCGCAGATCCTGGCTGAATTCGTTGAGCGGGCCCACATCTACTAGGGCTCTCCTAGAATCTGAAATCTCAACGTCCCTACCTCGCGCATACTCAAGGAAATCTTCCAGAGTGTCTCCGACAAAATCAATGGCGCGGGCTCTCTGAGCTTCGGTAGCGCTTAAAGCCTGCGCCTCGGTTACGATTTTTTCGGCAAACTCTCTTGATCTTCCGCGAAGCTCGCTGAGGGACTCCACCCAGCTGCGGGTGTCCTCGATGAGTTTTTTGCGAAGGTCTTCAGGAATTTCAGCTCCCCCGCCGGAAACAGGCGTAGCAGCTCCGATGTTGGTCGTCTTAAGTGCGCCGGAGACATGGCAGGCCAGCATTATGATGGCTCCTGCGCTGCCGGCTCTGGCCCCCTGGGGGGCAATAAAGCAGAGCACCGGCACAGGCGAGCTGAGAATTTCCTCAACAATCAAGCGCGTCGACTGAAGGCTTCCTCCCGGTGTGTTGATTTGTAGCAAAAGGCTCGGGCAGCTGAGCTGGCTGCAGTAGGTTTTCCCGCGCTGCAAGTAATCTAAAGTCGCAGGACCAATGGTCCCATCAATAATCAGAGACAAGGTTGGCGGGCTGCTCTTTTTTTTCGGCGCCACCTGAGAGAGCACAGAAGAGGAAGATAAAGTCCAAGCCAGCGTGTAGATCAGCAAAAATGTGAAGAACTTTTTAGCTTTCAACGGCTTGCCCCGTTCAGTTGAGATTTGGCGAGTTTAATTTTTTGCCATAGAGCGCGTTTAGCGTCTTGGCTTGAGGACAGCTGGCTCAAAGAGCCTGCAACAATCCAGTGATCCGGCGCACCCTCAAGATCTGGATAAAAAGCGAGCACAAACTTTGAGTCTCCGGAGTCAGGAAGCTGGGCTCCCTCCTCCAAAAGCACGACCCTGATCTGAGATTCAGCCAAATCCCAAGCCGCCAAAACCTTACCGAACAAATCGTTGTGGGCGCCGACTTCGGCACGGGGCGCCATAACCAGCAAATCAGCGGTAGGAGCCATCTGATGTTCAGGTGAAATCACGGAGCGAGCACCCAAAACTTTGGCAACGTACTCCAAATGGCTTTGCCGAAGCGTGTTTAGCATAAGCCTACACTTAGGCGCTATCTGCTCAAAACTCCAAGGAAAAGCTCATTTACCATCTGCATTAGGGAAGATTTTTCCTACAACTTTAGCCAAGGCCTCCGTCCCCGGACTCAAGGGAGCTGCCGGTTGTGGCGATCCACTCCTTACAACGTGCAAGGAGGCCCTCATGGAAATGCGTCGCGACCAAATCATCACTGCCTATGAATCTAAGCGCATCGAACATCAGTGGATTATTGACGAGGAGAACACCTGCCCCCTCTGTGGTACGGCCCTGGAGTTTCAGCACGATATTGACCCTTTGAGCCTACAGGTTGAGGAAAAAGGTCACTGCACCAGCTGCAAAATCACCACAAAAGCTAAGCTGAGCCCCCTTCAGTAGCCCATAAAAAAAGGCCCTACCGATGGGGCAGAGCCTTTTTTAGATCCTTTAACCTAACTTAATAACTTAGTTAGGAACGTACTCTTCGCAAGCCAGAGGAAGAGCAAAAACCACTTGGTTGTTGGCCGTGTTGGTCACGATCATCATAGCGAAATGGATGTCACCAAACTCTTGTACGGAAAATCCGTAAATGAAAGTAGCTGAGTGATCCCCAAGGTCGGCGTGGATCTCTTGGATGGTATCAAAAGCCTTACCATCTGTGAACTGAGCTACAACAGAGTCCAAGAAAGCGTTGTTAGCAGCTGTGCTGTACTGACCTGGAAACAGGTTGTACTCATCTTCAGAGTAAGTACCATCTTGGTTCGAATCTTCTACATAAAGAAAGCTCGTCTCGCCATTAGGACCCACTGCGTCTGTAAGCAAAGCTGCGGGCACTTCAGAAACTGCAGAAGCGCAAATCAGCTGTTTTTGAGTCAAATCAATGGGGTTAGCTAAGGCGATACCGCTAACCAACATAACTGCTAGAACTAAAACGTTTTTCATGAACCCCTCCATTTGTTAGAAGCAACACGTGTAACACAAACTGGTCCCCGCCAAGAAGTGTAAAAGTTTACCCTGGTTACATTTGGCCCTCTCGTTTAGCTTAGGCTCATCTGACGGCGGGGCCGGAACCTTCATGTAATCTTTTCTTAGGTTTTCCCTTGAGATTCCGCTCCAACAGGGAGAAGAGGAAAGGGTATGAAACTGCATCTAAAAGCGATTCTTTTAGTTCTCCTCGTATTTGTGGCTAGCTGCCAGGAAGAGCTCCAATTAGATCGAGATGAAACTACAGCTATTCACACTCTTTTAGACCAGCAAAGATATGATGAGGCGCTGTTTTTCGCTCAGCGTCTGATTCGAGAAAATCCCAACAATTCCGAATACCGCATCTTGTTAGCCTCCGTCTACTCCAGTCGGGCCGGCATCCGCGCGCCGGACTTAACCCCTCTTTTTCAGGCGGGGCTTCAGTTCAATGCCCAGCTTAGGGACTACCGCACACCGGAGCCTCGGCCGCCGGTGCGTGAAAGTGCCGAGCAGCTCGGCGATTATATTACTTTTATCTTCCGCACGATCGAGTCTGTGCACACACTCTTTGAGAGTGTGCCCCTTCTCACTAAATCCCAAATCCCCGACATTCTCTTGGCACTTGAAGTTATGAGCTACCAGCGCAACCTCAACGCTGATCAGGCCGTCTACCGAGCCTTCCTCCGAGTCATCTACGCTAAGTACTACATCGAAAACTATCTTTACTCCGGTAACTTCATCGTTCTGAGCACCAACATCGATACCTGCGATATCAATT
>CAYRIE010000174.1:0-3807 GCA_964424215.1 uncultured Pseudobdellovibrionaceae bacterium | reverse complement strand
TTTAGGATGCACGCATTATCCGCTGCTTAAGGACACTTTAATGAAAGCTTCTGATCAGGAGTTTGTCCTTATTGACCCAGCAGAGGCTCTTGCTGAGCTGATGGCTAAGGACCTTAAAGGCGGCCGCTGGCTTGGGGCTGAAAAGGGCAGCTCTGCTCTTCGCCTGTTAACTACGGATACAGGATCGGATCTGTGGGATTTGGCGCGTAGAATCCTGCCAAAGACGAATCTACCGCAGCTGGAGCTTGTTTCCATCACCCCTTCGAAGGGTTGACCTGAGCTAAAGTTCCGGGGGATAAATGGGGATTTAAAGGATCAATCTCCATGAAAGCTCGTATATTTGGAACATCGGCAGGTGGCCTTCCTATCATGGCCTACGAATTTGGCACGGGCCGCCGCAATGTTTTGGTTTTAGGCGGCGTCCATGGTGATGAGGTGGAGGGCGTTATTGCAGCTCTGGCTCTGCTGGAGCGGTTTAATGAATCGTTCCCCTTTCAACTTAAGCTCACCATTGTGCCCATGTTTAACGTCGATGGCGTTTTAAGAAGTGAGCGCAAAAACATCCGCGGTGTGGACCTAAACCGCAATCTGCCGACCAACGACTGGTCCCCTGATGTGGCCACTGAAAGATATCATCCAGGGCCTGAGGCGGGCTCTGAGCCTGAGAACAAAGCTCTGGTGAGTTTTTTAGAAAAAGAAAAGCCAAGCTTTGTCCTGTCTTTGCACTCTTGGAAACCCATGCTCAATGTGAACGGCAGCTGCATCGAAGAGGCGCAGGCCATCTCAGCTTATACCGGCTACTCTGTAGAGGAGAGCATCGGTTATCCCACACCGGGGTGTCTTGGGACCTACTGCGGTCTTGAGCGCGAGATGCCCACTTTGACCTATGAAATTGAACGAGGGTTGCCCGCAGAGGCGATCCTTAAAACCCATGTTCCCGCCATCTGGGAATCACTGAAAGTGACGGAAGGAAAATAAATGTCAGATCAACTCATTCATGAGGCTTTTGATCAAAACACTGCCAAAGAGGCCCTGACACCTGAAGCCACCGCAGCCATTCAAGAGGTGATCACAGATCTTGATTCGGGCACCCGGCAAGTGGTCTCCCGCACTCAGAGCGGTGAGTGGATGGTCGACTCCGCCGCAAAAAAAGCCATCCTGCTTTACTTTAAGATTCAAGAGATGGAGCTTGTGGGAAGCCATCCCTTCTATTTTTATGACAAAATCCCCCTTAAAAAGTGGTCGGGCAGTGAAGGGGTAAGAGTTGTGCCCCAGGCCCTGGTGCGAAAAGGCGCCTTTGTTGCCGCCGGTGCCATCCTTATGCCCTCTTATGTCAACATCGGTGCCTATGTAGGCTCTGGCACCATGGTGGACACCTGGGCTACGGTGGGCTCCTGCGCCTATGTGGGTGAGCGCGTTCACCTCTCTGGCGGCGTGGGACTTGGCGGAGTGCTGGAGCCTGTTCAGGCCAGGCCTGTCATTATCGAAGATGATGTGTTTGTGGGATCACGCTGCATTGTTGTGGAAGGTGTACACGTTGAGCAGGGCGCTGTGCTGGGAGCTGGGGTGGTCTTAACTCAGTCTACAAAGATCATCGATGTGACAGGCTCTTCTCCTAAGGAGCTTAAGGGCAGAGTGCCAAAAAACAGTGTGGTGATTCCCGGAACGCAAACTAAGGAGTTCCCGGCTGGAACCTACGGTACGCCGTGCGCCCTCATTATTGGTCAGCGCACCGAGAGCACCGACAAAAAAACCTCACTTACGGCAGCCCTTAGGGATTTTGCTGTAGCCACCTGAGGCGTGCACGCTACGCTCCGCACGGAAAAAACTTTAAGAACTAGGACTTTTCAGGCCGCTTAAGCGGCCTTCAGTTAAGGTGCCCCAATAGTAAGCCCTTCCTAAAGGGCTTTCGCGGCTAAAAGGGGGTCCTTCTGAAAGCTGATCACTTTTCTAACAAGCCTTTACTTCTTGGTTCGGCGCCCTCAGTGCAAAAGGTGCTGAGCCAAATCGCGCGCTATAAGCATCTGACGGAGCCTGTGCTCATCCTGGGTGAGTCGGGTACGGGAAAGGAGCTTGCAGCGCAAAGCCTCATCCCTGCAGGCAAGTCCCTGGTGGCCGTAAACTGCGCAAAATTTTTAGCACAAGAGGAGATGTTTGAATCAGAAGTGTTCGGCCACGTGAAGGGAGCTTTTAGCGGCGCCACTCACGATCGGTGGGGCCTGATTCACGAGGCTGAAGATGCGGTGCTCTTTTTGGATGAAGTCCACGCGCTGTCCCTTTCGACTCAGCAAAAGCTTTTAAGAGTGCTTCAGGATCAGTCTTACCGGAGGGTGGGGGAAGCCAAAGAGCGACGGCTCGCTAAAAAATTTCGGCTGATCGCAGCTGCCAAAGATGATCTGCCCGCTAGGCTCAAAGAGGGCAGCTTTTTGCCCGACTTTTATTACAGAATTCACACGCTCTCACTTGAGATGACGCCTTTAAGAGAGCGCCTTGAGGATCTTAGGTGTTTGGTAGATTATTTCTTAACTGAGATATCTAAGCAAACGGGGCTAAAGCGCTACGTGAGGGGTGAAACTCTTGAGGTGATGAAAACCTACCGCTGGCCTGGCAACGTAAGGGAGCTAAAAAATTGTCTTTACCGAATCTCAGTGGACGCCACAAGTGAGCAGCTCGGGCCTGAGGATTTTTTCGGATACCTTAGCGCAGCGGAGGATGGGATGCTGAGCCCTCTTTCATCGCAGCTGGGCTACCGCGAGTATTTGCATCAGTCTGAGGCCAGCTACTTTAAAGCGCTGATGTCTCAGTGCTCCAGCACCGAGGAGCTTTTGGAAAAAGCCCAGGTTTCAAAGTCCACGCTCTACCGCAAACTTTCAGCACTTGGGCTAGCGACTTACATTACAGATCGTTCGGAGCGTCCGGAAACGGATCTAAGGGCACAGATGGCGGCTGAAGAGGCCGTAGCTCTGAGACCTCTTTGAGCTGGCTTAAACCTTGTTCTAGGTAAGGAGCTGCGCGGGAAATAGCTCTGGATCTTTGCCAGGGGAATCTAGCGCTACCGTGCTCGGTCCACGTAAGGAGCACTTTTCCAGCTTCCATTTCTGCAACACTCCACTCGTAGCTAACGAGGAGGGTCTCAGGGGTTTTGATCTCTTTGCGGGCACTAACGGATAGGGGAGGGTTGACCTGGGTGATAAGGACCTCTCCTTGGCCGATATCAAGGCCTTTAAACCTGATACTTGAACCCGCCTCTTGAACCTTTCCCGCATAAAGATACTCGCCTAAAGGTTCGGTGCGGTACATGGGGTACCAGCTTGACCACTCCTTAACATTAGCCACCAGGCCGTAGACTCTTTCGGGTGAGGCGTTCACTTCAATTTGCCGGCTGACGCTGTAGCCGGTGGGCATCAGCCCTACTGCGATCATGCCTAAGCCCACAAAAGCTGCGATAGCAATTATAATAATATAGCTCTTTTTCATAGGTGAAATCTCCCTAAGATCAAAAGTGTAGCCAAGCCTTGCCTCTGTTGGCCATTTAAAAATCTATAGCGATCCCCGGGTGGGGTTCCAGGACTTACCAAGGGTTACAATCCTCTCAAGCAGCGCCGGGTACTTGATCCCACTCTCGAGCGCTGAGAGGGCAAAATCCTCGTGTTCTGACACATCCGGATTGGGGTTGGCCTCAATAACAAAAACCTGCCCGTCTTTATCAACGCGCATATCCACGCGGGCATAGCCGCTCAGGTGCAGGGCCCTATAGGTGCGCTTGGCGGCCTCCTGCAGTCTTTGCACAAGGAGCTCATCTTCTGT
>CAYRIE010000173.1:0-3849 GCA_964424215.1 uncultured Pseudobdellovibrionaceae bacterium | reverse complement strand
GGGCGGCTCCACCAAATCTAGATGGTCAAAGCCCAAGTTGGTCATCGCGCGGGAGACCTGCCCGATGTTGTTCGGATACTGTGTGCGACTGAGAACGACTCGGACTTCAGGCGACATCAGAACTCTTTTTGAATTAAGAGGAGCCCGTCATCGATAAAGTCTTTGTGGTGCGGTCTATCGGCTGCCAAGCTCTGGACTCTGTTTAAGACTTCGGGCGCCAGCGGGTGGGACTCTCTTAGGGCCTGCTCGTAGAGCTCAAGGTGAAGAATCCAGTCGGAGGAAAACTCCTTAGCCACTTCCTCAAAGAACTCCCTAAGATCCCTTGGAGCGCTATCAGGCTGTTCTCTTCGTTGCCTGAGCTCGTGGTAGAGTCGGTCTCTTTTCTGGGCGGCTTCATCCAGCTTGCGAAAGGGGATCACTTGGGCCACGAAGGAGTCCACCTCGCCGTAAGCGTCCCTGTCTGCAGGGCCGCCGAACACCGACGCCACATTCTCCCCCAGTCCCAAATCGTAAGGGCCCCATTCAGGTTTGAAGAGCACCTGGGTGCCGCTTTTAACAAGCGCATCCTCAAAGGTCAGTACAAGAGGCTGCTTGGATTCACTGAAGGTGATGTCCTTGAGGTAGCCTGTGACAATAATTCCAGAGTCAAAATCCAGTGTGATGCGCTTACCGATCTCAAGACCTAAGGCGCTTCGGTCGGAAGCGTCCCAGGCACTCAAAGGATGATTAGATCCTTTAGGGCGTCCGAGGGCCATGCCATAACCTGTGCTGTGATAATCGCGCCCGTGCTGCTCAAGCTCCTTGTCCCCATAGGACAGCTGACAGCCGCCGCTGAACTGAAGGTACGACACTTCCGTTGGTCGGTCGGGCCTTAAAAGGAAGTTATCTAAGACGCCCGACACTTGCAGGCCTGTGTCCAGCTCAACTGTGTTAACTGTCTTAGCTTCAACTGCGGTCTGGAGACCATGAAGACCGCCGATTTTAAAGGAAAGCCTTTCAGCCAGTTCATCCAGTACCGTGTTGAGCTGATCAAAGTTCTCAGCAACGAAGAGCTGGGGCTGCGGCTCAGTAATATCGTAGCCGTACTCAACGCAGTTCACACTTAAGGGGATCTTTTTCACACCGCTTTTAAGACAGCTGCGTGACTCCCCTACGGAGCTCAGCAGCCCCGCACCAAAGATCTTTGGATTTTTAAGGTCACCAATCAGGCCGTACTCTGCCGTCCACCAGTTCATTCGGCTCAGAAGAGCTGCCTCAGAGATCGTCCCCTCCATGTCTTGATTGATGCGTTCAAGATTTTCTTCGGCTGTCTGAATTTCCTTGGGGGTGGAGTGAAGATTTTCTTTTAGGTCAGAAAGATTGCGAATGGCCTCGTACTGAGCCAGGTCCTTGTGATGCAGGATCGACTTTCGCGCCACCTGAGCGTAGCGCTGAAGGTAAGCAGAGAACTGCGGGTCAACTAAGATAGGCGCGTGGCCAGCAGCCTCGTGAACAATGTCAGGCGATGGGGTGTAATCGAGATGATCGGCTGTGCGAATATCAGAAGCAATGGGCAGATAGCCCAGGCTCTGAAGCTCCATAAAGGCAGCCGGCGGTATAAACCCACTCACAGGCACGGCGCGCCAGCCGAACTCTTGGAGCCTTGTGTCCATGTCCTCAATCCTAGGAATGCTCTCGATTCCTATGCCGGTGCTTTTAAGTCCCGGGAGGTAAGCTTCATGAGCGTGCACCGATAGAAAATCTCTTAGCAGCTTCAGACAAAATCGCCAGACGGCTTGATCTTGCCAGGTGTAGCGCTCGTAACGTTGGGACACCACGTAGCGCTGCAGGTGTTTTGGAAGTTTGAGGGCAGATTCTGTGGTCATAAGAACCTCTGTTTTTCCAAAAAATTCTGAATGTAGTCCTGAACCCCCTCTTCAAGGGAGAACTCAGGTGAGGAGAGCTTTTGCTTTTCCCAGCGGCTCATATCAGCTTCCGTGAAGTACTGGTATTTGGAGGCCAGCTCATCTGGCAGCGGGATCCAATCGATCTTCATGGGGCGTCCCAGCGCTGCAAAGCACCCGGCTGCTAGGTCCAGCCACGTGCGCGCCTTGCCAGCTCCCATATTGTAGATTCCGCTGGCCGGAGTTTGATCCATCAGTTCAGTCATCCAGCGGACAACGTCGCGCACATAGACAAAGTCGCGCATCTGCTCCCCGTCGCGGTACTCGGGATGGGCGGACTTAAAAAGACGAAGCTGTCCGCTCTCTTTGATCTGCCCATAGGCCTTAAAAACTAGGGAAGCCATGGCGCCTTTGAAATTCTCATTGGGACCATAAACGTTGAAAAACCGAAGCCCGTACCAGTTAGGTGGAGTGCGATCTTGTTTAAGCACCCAGGCATCCACGTCGAGCTTGGACCTGCCATAAAGATTCAGTGGCTTATGCGACTGCGGATCTATGTCATCTCTGAATGAGGCTGAGCCATCGCCGTAAACGGCGCCGCTGCTAGCATAGATCAAAGGAACCTTATGCTCCGAGCACCACTGAAATAGGTGCTGGGTGTAATGTACATTGTATTTGAGCAGGTAGTCCCAGCGGGTCTCCGTGGTGTCAGAGCAAGCGCCCATATGAAGCACCCAGGTGGGCTTCAGAGCACCTGAAGCGAGAGCTTTAAGAGTGTCCTCGGGATTGAGGAAGCTCTGGTAGGTCTTTCCTTTGAGCAGCTCGGGGCGCTCTTCAGGGCTGACCAGGTCAGAGAGCACAAGGTCATTTTGGCCCCTGCTGTTGAGCGCGCTAACAAGTGCACTTCCAATAAAGCCGTTGGCACCGGTAACCAGGATCATAGCCGTTATAAACCATAGCCCCTGTCAGGTGTCTACAGGCAGCTCTGCTGCCTAATTATTTGACGGGAAAGATTTTCGCCGCACCTTGAAGGTCGGGTAGGGAGGGTATAGAACATGGCGTTATGAGGGTGTCCACGGAACAGTTTGATTACGAGTTTATTCCTGCTGCTAAAAGAGCCGCTACATCTCCGCTCATGATCGTCCTGCACGGTAGGGGCGATAGCCTGAAGCCCTTTCGGGGCTTTGCTCAAGAGCTGGGGGTCTCCCAGATCAACCTTCTGCTGCTAAATGCTCCTCGCCGCTACGCTGGCGGCTACACCTGGTACGCCTTTCCTCCCAACCAGGCCCGCGGGGTGCTGGAGGCTAGATCTCGGCTCACTCTTCTGATGGAGGAGTTAGAAGAGCAGGGCATTGCCAGCTCCAGGGTGTTTCTCTTTGGTTTCTCTCAGGGCTGCCTGGTGAGCTGTGACTTTGGGCTTCACTACGATAAGCCTTTAGCCGGAATTATGGGTGTGAGTGGGTACCTTTATCTTTTTAAGGGTTGGCAACAGCGGATCCCGCGCGCAGCTTTTAGAACGCCCTGGCTCCTCACCCATGGGACCCGCGATGAGGCGCTCAACATTGATGTGACTCGCAAGCAGGTGGAGCTGCTCAAGGCCAGAGGTTTACCCATCACCTGGTGTGAGTACGACAAAGATCATGAAATTGATGAAATTCGCGAGATACCTCGGCTGCGAGATTTTATCCGCACCCACAGTAAAACCAGAACGCCCGTGATTCGGCCGTTGGAGCGAGAGCTCTCCCTTTAAATATCCTCTTCGTGCTCCTGGGCGCGCTCCAAGCAGACGGCAAAATCTTCTGCGGCTCTAGCGGGAAGGCAGCTTTCCGGGCCAAACTTTTTAAGTTCGGGGCCTGCAAAGTGAGCCACCAGGTTGTCGACTAGGGCTTGCAGCTCAGTGGGTGCACGGCCGGACTCTAACAGATGGCCAACCATCTCCTCGACGCCATTGCCGGTAGCCAGGGGC
>CAYRIE010000172.1:0-3881 GCA_964424215.1 uncultured Pseudobdellovibrionaceae bacterium | reverse complement strand
TCTTGCCGTCCAAAAATCTCGTGGGCATGAGTGCGGATCACCTCGGTCAGATGGGTGGCCATAACCGTGGGCAGGTCCACCACGGTGTAACCCGCAAGCTCGGCCTCTTCTTTTTGACTTTTTCCAATCCACAGAGCATCCAGACCGAAAGCAGGCTCTTTCGTGGGCGTGCCTAAAACTTCGGCAGTGACTGTTCCGGGATCCATCGCCAAATAAGAGTCGGGGCGCAGCTCGCCGCCGGCCACTTTGTTACCTTTGATAAGAACCTGGTACTCACCTGGCTTAAGTTGCAAATTGTCGCGGATGTGAACGCTCGGAACGATGATCCCAAGATCCAGGGCGAACTGCTTTCGAATGCTCACCACGCGCTCTAGTAGATCCCCGCTTTGATCAGATTCTACAACGTTGATAAGACCATAGCCGACCTCAAGCTCAATCATATCTAGGGGCAGAAGACTTTCGATATTTTCCTTCTGAGGCTTAAGGTCCTCTTGTTCCTGGGCTAATCTTTGCTTTCTGTCTTCTTCCTCTTTGTAGACTCTAATGCCGTAGCCAACAGCTGCAAACAGCCCACCGAGCATCAGAAAAGGTAGTGTCGGAAGACCTGGAACCAGGCCTAAAAAGGAAATCACTGCAGCCGTGAGATAAACCGCTCTGGGATTAAGGAACAGCTGACTTGCGATTTGGTTTCCGACGTTGTCCTCAGTTGAGCTGCGGGTAACCACTACACCGGCAGCCGTTGAAATAATCAGCGCGGGGATCTGGGAGACCAGACCGTCACCGATTGTGAGCTGCGTATAAAACTGAGCTGCGGTGGATACATCCAGGCCTCTTTGCAGAACGCCTATGCAGATACCGCCCACAATGTTCACGATAGTGATTATGATGCCAGCTATCGCATCTCCCCTGACGAACTTACTGGCACCATCCATGGAGCCGTAAAAGTCAGCCTCCTGCTCGATTTCACGGCGGCGGGTGCGGGCCTGATCCTCACTGATAAGACCTGAGTTAAGGTCCGCATCAATAGACATCTGCTTTCCTGGCATAGCATCCAAGGTGAAGCGTGCAGCAACTTCTGCCACCCTGCCTGAGCCCTTAGTGATCACCACAAAGTTAATTACCACAACGATAACAAAAACGATGAAACCAATGACGTAGTTGTTTCCCACAACAAAGTGTCCAAAGGAGGAAATCACCTGCCCGACAGACCCTTCTCCGTTATGACCCTCCGTTAAAATCAGCCGCGTTGAGGCCACGTTTAAAGAAAGCCTAAAGAGGGTCACCATCAGGAGTAGCGAGGGAAAGACGCTAAAATCTAGAGTTCTTTTCGTGTAGATGGCCACCAGGAGCACAAGAAGTGAAAGGCCGATGGAAAGAGTCAAGGCCATGTCGATAATAAAAGTGGGCAAGGGAACGATCATCACGCCCAGAATGACCACGAGTCCGCAGGCCACCAGGACGTCGACGTTCTTAGTCCACTTCTCGAAGAATTTTACTGCGTTCAGTACACTCTCCATCAAATCCCCTTAGCCTGACGCCTCAGCCTGAAAACATAAGCCAGCACTTCCGCAACCGCCTGGAAAAGCTCGCGCGGAATCACCTGACCCACCTTGAGTGTCTTGTATATGGTTCGTGCCAACGGCTTGTTCTCCACAATCGGAACCCCGTTCTCTTTGGCCAGCTCCCTGATCTTAAAAGCCATATGATCCTGCCCTGCTGCTACGAGCAGAGGCGCAGCGTACTTTTCTGGGTTGTATTTTAGAGCCACGGAGATGTGCGTCGGGTTTGTGATGATCACATCTGCAGTGGGTACCGCATCCATCATTCGCTTGGTGGCCATTTCCCTTTGAATGCGGCGAATCCGCGCTTTAATGAGGGGGTCACCTTCTCTGGACTTATGCTCCTCTTTGATCTCCTGCTTGGTCATGCGCATCTTCTTTTCCATCTCCCAGCGCTGGAAGAAGTAATCCAGTCCAGCTACCACACCCATAAGTAGAGCAATGGAGCCTAAGAGACGCAGGACAACTCCCCCTACATAGGTCAACACTTCACCCACGGGAGCGTTCACAAGGCTGGGCAAAACAGCGATGTCATTTCTAAGCACCATGTAGAGTACCAAAAGGACCATGGTGACTTTGAAGAGCGATTTTATACCCTCAACCAGGCTTCGGAGGCTAAACACCCGCTTTACGCCGGTGAGCGGATTGAGCTTATTGAGGTCAAACTTGAGAGTTTCCTCATTGGTCAGAAAGCCTACCTGTAGAAGGGAAGCTGAGACCCCAACCACCATGAAGACTAAAACGATAGGAGTCATGAGGAAGAGGCCTTCTTTGAGGTAGAACACGAACACCGGCGCGATCTCTGCACCCTGAAGGACCTCTTGCAGGGTGGAATCGAAGCTGAAGTTCCACAGATCTACGATCTGGTGGAAGAAGTAGCTGCCAGCAAGCCAAAAGATGACAAAGGCCGAAAGAAGGTACATCACAGTTGATAGCTCTCGGGTCTGAGCCACCTGTCCCTTGCGGCGAAACTCCTCCCGCCGCTGCTGGGTCGCCTCTTCTGTGCGTTCCTGCTGATCTGATTCAGCCATCAAAGCCCCTTAATAAAGCCGAAAAACTGCTCGGCCATCTGCATATGAAACTCACCTAAAAACCCAAGAGTCAGTGGAAGCGAAATGATCACAATCACAAGTCCAGCCAAGATGTTCATAGGTAAGGACGTGATAAGTACATTGATCTGAGGTACGGCGCGCCCGATGATACCCATGGAAATATTGAGAAATAGAATTGTAACCAGCACCGGGGCTGCGATCTGAACGCAAACCGTGAGGAGGCCTAAGAAGAACGGCAAGATCTCTTTCATGCCTATGCCAAAATGGACCATCTGGGCGACAGGCACATCTTGAAAGCTCATCGCAAATCCGGCCAGAAACAGATGGTGCCCCTGAATCATGAGAAAAAAGAGCGAACCCATCAAAAGGTAAAACTCTTCAAATGGGTTGGTCTGGTGGCCCATTTGGGGGTTGTAAAGCTGCCCCTGTGCTAGGCCAATAGTCACACTGATAAGGTGACCTCCCATACTCACTCCAAAACTAAAAAACCTGCAGATTAGACCCAGGATAAGCCCCAGTGCGACTTCTTTTATGGACAGAACGACCAAGGTAGACATGGCCTCATCAAAGGTAAAGGCACCCACCGCAGCTGGCATCATCAAAAAAGAGATCAGGCCGCTCAAAAGAAGCTTCACACTCACTGGCACGGTGTTGCCTGAGAGCACGGGCCAGGCCATCCAAAAAGAGAGCACTCTTAAAAAGATCAGATAAAACAGCACAATGTTCGCTTCGTCCAATCCCGGAATCATGTGCGCACCCAATCAGCCACGTTTGCAAACAGCTCCTGACTGAAGGTCACCAGAGTGTCGATCATCCACGGACCTGCAATCACAATGACTAAGGCAACAATGAACATCTTTGGGATAAAGGTGAGGGTGGCCTCGTTGATTTGCGTGATGGCTTGAAAGAAGCTGATCAGAAGGCCCGTGACGAGTGCAGCCATCAGCATGGGAGAGGCCACCAGTGCCACTGTCTTAAGAGTTTCTTTGCCTAGAAACAGCACGAAATCTTCACCCATGAATCACCCAAAACTCTTTACGATCGAGCCCACTAACAAATTCCAACCATCAATCAGGACAAAGAGCATAACTTTAAAGGGCAGCGAGATGACCACCGGAGGCAGCATCATCATCCCCATGGCCATGAGCACGCTGGCGATCACCATATCGATGATAAGAAATGGAAGATAAATGATAAATCCGATCATAAATGCGGTCTTCAGCTCAGAAATGATGAAGGCTGGCACCAGCACCATGGTGGAGACATCAGC
>CAYRIE010000171.1:0-3894 GCA_964424215.1 uncultured Pseudobdellovibrionaceae bacterium | reverse complement strand
TAGGGTCAAAGGTATTTCGGCTTTAGTGTACGGCAAGGTGACGGACATCAGCACCCGCCAACAGGGCGACCCTGTGGGCATTGTGCGCAAGGTGCGCATGAACACGACGGCAACGGTGGAGCTGTTAGCGCTTTCTACGACGACAGGATCTGAGCTTTACAGGCGCTCTGAAACGGCCCGCATCAGCAGTGAGACCACCCGTGTGGCCGAAAGGGCTGAGCACAGCAGGTACGCAGCCCACAGCCCGCAAATGACCCATCAGGCGATACGGTCGGGATTTTCAAGTCTGCTTGAGGGGCTCCTTTTAAGCCTTCAGAAAGTGCAGTGGCGGGGACGTATTGCTCTGATCGAAGGGGATAGAATCTTCGTGAATGCCGGGAAGCTCTCAGGCCTTCAGCCTGGCGACATTTTGCGAGTCAGTGACAAGGGCAGAGAAATTTATGACCCAGAGTCGGGCCAGCTGCTGGGTGAGAGTCCCGGCAGGGTTAAGGGGACACTTGAGGTGATCTCCTATTTTGGCAAGGATGGGACCGTCACCCTGATTCACTCAGGTTCTGGTTTTTCCGAAAACGATACAGTCGAGCTATACTAAATAGCTGCACCCTGCCTTTTCAAAGCTCCCCCTTGGCATTAAATCCCATCTGCATGACCGAGGTTCAGCAGGTAGCTGTCAGCTACCATGGAAAAATAGCTTATGAGAAAGCTTTGGCCCTTCAGGAAGAGGCCAGAGCCCAGCTGAAAGATCAAGAGCTAGCGCGCCCTCATCAGCTCCTAGGGCTTGAGCATCCCCTGATCATCACCCTTGGAAAAAGAGCCCAAGGGAGGCAGGGGATTTTGGTTCAGGACGGCACCCCGGTGGTGCAGGTCCAAAGAGGGGGCCTTGCAACACTTCACTCGCCAGGTCAGCTGATGATCTATCCGGTGTTTGATTTACGCAGGCTCGGTCTGGGTGCAAGGGCCTGGGTGGAGCTTTTGCTTAACACCTCTGAGCAAATGCTGGCTCAGTACGGCATCACAGCTCAGGTGAGCACAAACCCTGCTGGTCTTTTCACTAAAGCTGGCGCTAAGATCGCTTTTATCGGTGTACAGATTCGCTCTGGGATCAGCACCCACGGCCTATCCATTAATGTGAGCAATGATCTTAAGGAATTTGAAAGGATTCAGAGCTGCGGCCTTACCAATTTGGCGCTGACTTCGATGGCTGAATTGGTTCCCCAGAATCGTCTCATCTTAAGTGAGATCTTTAAGGCCTGGTCAGTAGTGTTTTTCAAAAATATCGGTGTCGTCGAAGCATCCTTTAACACAGGACTGATGGGTCAGGATCAGGGGTTGATCCGTGCACACATCGGCGGTGCTGGCTCTAACGACGGAGACATCGGCGCGAGTGGGGGCTCTGTTCACCCCGAAGCGGGCGTGACACAAGGATAGAGCGTAATCCTGAAGACCTCTTCGCATCACCGGATCTGTGGCCAAATAATCAGCGGCTCTCATTCGATGGATTCCCAGAAAGTTCTTTGAAGCGCTGGACTGAATGATTCCAAAATCAAAGCGTTTATAATCCATATGGGTTAAGGTGCACTGATGCTGACTGAGGTGCCCCACACCGAAGGGGTCCTCCCCCACCTGATCGACCATAAAGACATGGTCACTTGATGCCACCACGTCCCCAGGACTTAGGGCTCTTAGGACCGGAAAGCCTATGGGGCGCAGGCAGTCCAGACCGTTTCTCTCAGGGGATTTGAACATGGCCGAGTTGATGCCGTAAACGTGGTTACCCTTAAGGGGCACGCTGGAGCGAACTTTAAGCCCTGCGGTGGCAAGCGATGAGAACACAAAAGCTGAGCAGTCTAAGCCGAGGGCCGGGGACCCTGTGCCGGCATTTTTAAAAAAGTTAAGCTCGTTGGGACTGGCCGGATCCACGTGGGGCTTACCACCGAAGTCGTAGATCAGGGGCGAGCTGGTCACATCAAGGCACTGGAGCGGATCAGCCGGTGCCCAGCTTCGAAGATAAGGGTGCGAATTAAGGAGGCGCTCTAAATTGCTTATGGTGTAAAGCCTGGCCCGTCCGGTGGAGTGATTTCCATAAAAGCTAAGCCCCTCAATCGGCGCATCATCTAGGGTGAGGTGAGGAGTGTAAAGGGCGTCGCAGCTCTGGTAGGTGGTGGCAAAGGCCTTCATGGCGCCCCACCAGGCCCTGGGGTGTCCGTTTAGAGGGAAGGAGGGGGGAAGATCATCTTCAGGGCCGCCGGGGGCTCCAGGCTGGGGCGGGGGAGGGCTGCAGTGATTAGAGTCCTCGCTGCCTCCGTAAAGCCCAAACCACTCCTTAGCAAACCAATCGGAGCTTGCGGAAGCGCCTAGATCCATTTCCGCCAAAAACTGCAAACGCTCTTCCACCGTCTCAAAGGAATAGAGGATGGCGATCAACTCACGGTGAATTTTCAGAAGTCGCTCTTGCTGAGTTGAGGTGAGTTTGTCGGCGTGAGCCTCAAGGTAGCTTAAAAGAACTTCATCTGAGGGCGGCTCAGCGTGAGTGTAAACCCAGGTGTAGTAGGGGTTAAAAAAGTTCTGCCTGTGGGACATGGGGCAGCCGATCTGCTCCTCCCATTCCGATAGGGCGTCCTTTTCGGCCCGCAGGCCCCCGCTACAATGGGTTAAAAACAGTGATAAAACCGCCAGAATGACTCGTCGATGAGTCTTCCAGTGACTGCTATGAAACACGTCCCCTCCGTGGTCGCCGGCTCTTTAAGCCAGCACTCTTTACGACACAATATTTTGGACGTTTTTACCAGTCTATTTCGCAACTTATGGACCAGTTCGTCAGGTCAGAAACTGGTTGACCCCTGGGGCGCAATCTTAAATAACTGAGGGTTCGTATCTCTTAATGGTGCCTTGGCGCAGTTGGTAGCGCATCTCCTTGACATGGAGGAGGTCAGTGGTTCGAGTCCACTAGGCACCACCATTTTCCCCCTCCATCCTGGCTCTAGGTCTCGTGGCAGCTGCCGCGCTCTCAAAGTAAACTTATATAGGAATCGCACGGATTGCGATGACCAGAAATGGGCACAGGGAGGTGACCTTGAGGGCGTATCTTCGGACGGCAGTCCTACTGACTTTGTTAGTTAGCGCCGGTTGTTCGCGCGGGTTCAAACCAGCCTCTGAGGTTCTTAGCACTCCGCCATTTTCGGAGTCCAAAGTTGAAATTCTCGCCAAAGCAGTGGGGATGGCGCCGGCCACAGAATCGGGCTTTATCACCGGCGAGGACGGCTATGCCAATCCGATCTTGCCAGCAGGGACTTCTCTTACGGTCACCTTCGATCAAAAGTGTGCAGTGGAAAATCCCAGTGATCTTTGGCTTCAGGTGGGCGGTAATCAGCAGATGCCTGAGCTTTCAAGCTACAGTGCCGAGTGGCGCCTTTCTCAGCCGATCAGCTCACGGGAGCTTAAAGCCCGGGCCGACTCAGAGCCTTGCTTGACGGCGGTTTCTGAAGTCAACGAGGTCTTTGAAACCAAAATCCCACTTAATGATCCGAGACTGCGGCTGCAGCTTCAGCTTCATTACACGCAGCTCCTTGAGAGCTTCTCTTTTTTTGAAGGACGGCTAGATGAGGTGGTCATCGCCGTTGTGGACTCAGGCATTGATTTCTCCCACGAGGATTTAAAAACTCGCCGGTGGACAAATGCCAAGGGCCAGTACGGCTATGACTTTTATGACGGCAGAGCTGCTCACACCGACTCCCATGGTCACGGCACCGTCGTGGCAGGGCTGATTGCGGCTCAGAACAACAACGGTGTTGGCATCTCCTCGCCGGCAGGATCCCACGGGCGGTTGATGTCGCTCAGAGCCTTGGGGGGGGATGAAGAGGTCGCCTCAGGTAAGTCAGCTTTCGTAGTCAACGC
>CAYRIE010000170.1:0-3899 GCA_964424215.1 uncultured Pseudobdellovibrionaceae bacterium | reverse complement strand
GTCTGTTGGAACATCGGACCAGCCAGCAATGATCTTTTGCCGCTGCTCGCTGTAAAGATCGGCGATGTTAAATGCATCTCCATACCCGCTCACAATGTAAAGTCCCTGCACCGGTGTGGGGCGCACGAGGTCCGTAAGAGAAGTGGCCCGGCCGACTAAGAAATCTGTCAGGCTGACGGATGGGGCGTTCATTCCAAGGCAGGTGTGCGCATTGGCGCCGCCCAAATCAAGATCGATCAAGGTAACTGAGTATCCGGTGCGCGCTAAGCACACAGCCAGATTTGAGGCGATAAAGC
This sequence comes from uncultured Pseudobdellovibrionaceae bacterium, assembly GCA_964424215.1. GTDB lineage: Bacteria > Bdellovibrionota > Bdellovibrionia > Bdellovibrionales > JAGQZY01 > CAYRIE01. The sequence goes on along the minus strand of CAYRIE010000170.1, from coordinate 3,603 downwards.
TTTTGCCGATGCCGCCTTTGCCGCCGCCAATGGCTACGGTTCTAAGTTGATTACCCAATCTCGACATTTGAAGGACCAACTGGTTAAGAGTTTTCTTTGCTTCTCTTTTCTTCGGCTTCTGAGCGCCGAATATAAAGTGGAGAAAGGCTCTTCCAAGTGAAGGTCTGGCCGCGCGTAAAGGCACTCCAGGCCCAAGGTCCAAGTACGCGTGCAGAAGGTGAGGTGCTCTCACCATGACTTAGGTCGAGCCGGGAGCTGATTTCTTCGGGAAGAGATTCTTTAAAGGGAAGGTAGCCGTCTCCTAAGAAGTGATATACCGGTTCGGTAAGTGAGGCCGCGACATCACTCCAGGTGGAGGCCACGGGCTCGGTCAAAAACGCCCAGCTCGTTGGGGTTTTTTCAAACAAGGACCAGTAGATCATACCTTTAAAGGCATTTAAGCCTGCAAGAAGCTTTGAGCCCACCGGTAATTCCTTACGGGCTGAAGCCGCTAAGACCTCTAAAGAGGTGGGTGCTACCAATGGAAGGTTAAGACTTAGCCCCAGGGTTTTGGCTAGGTTGATGCCCACCCTAAGTCCAGTGAAGCTTCCAGGTCCCCTGGTGACAGCCACAAAGTGAAGATCGGCCAAGGATGTGGCCGTTTCCGCAAGAGCCCTTTCCAGGGTTTCCGTGAGCATCTCTGAGTGGGAGGCCCCTCGGCTCCAGGTATGATCCCAGAGGAGCTGATCGCCCCGAAAGAGAGCCAAGCTGCCCTCGGGAGTGCTCACCTCAAGGCTGAGGTGAAGCGTCCCCTTAGGAGCCAAAGAGTCTTGAGAAGTCATTGAAGAGTGCATAGGCCATGAGGAACAGGAGAAGAACAAAGCCCACCTGCTGGGCTATCTCCAGCTTCCTTAGGCTCACAGGTGCGCCACGGATGGCCTCGATGCTGAAGAAAAGCAAATGGCCACCATCGAGCACCGGAACAGGCAAAAGGTTGATGATAAAAAGGTTGATGGACAAAATAGCCATAGCTCTAAAGAAGGTGGAAAGCCCCAGCTCCCAGCTTTTCTGCGCCATCTGTCCGATGGCCAAGAAGCCACCTAAATTCTTGGGAGAAACTTCATTGGTGATCAACTTATAAAAACTGATCCCGGTCAGCTTGGTCCAGTCCCACGCACCTGTGACGCCAAAGGCCAGGGCCTCTACGGGATTGGTGGTTTTCCAAACATAAGAGGGCGGTTCAACGGAACTTTGCATGGGGCGAACCCCTACGACAAACCGGGGTGTGTAGTTGCCCGCCCGCCGGTCCGGTTGCTCCAGAGTGGGCGAAATGCTCAGCACATGGGTTTCGCCCTCGCGAACCAGATGAAACTCAAGGGGCTCTTCTTGGTCAAAGCCGCTCACAACTGTGAGGATGTCATTAAAAGTACGAACAGGTGCACCGTCAATGGCGACGATGTGGTCGCCAGCTTTCATGCCCGCAGCTGCTGCGGGCGATCCTGCAGGAACCTGCCAGGCAAAAGTCTCCGATGGATAGAGGCCGGCAGCTGCCATCAAATCTAGGGAGACGTTGCTCTCGGCCGGCTGTTGCGGCTCATCACTTCCCAAATCACCTGAGATCCATTCCGAGTAGGTCTGACTGAGCGCGGGCATGTTCAGGCTCAGCTGCAGAGTTTCCTGGGGTGCCGAAGCGTCCCCTAGATCTGAGCGCCGGAGCACCTGAAGGTCCACGGTTTGACCCTGCCGCTGAGATAACAGCCTGCTGAGTTCCCGCCAGTAGCTAACCTCTAGGCCATCTACCTTTTGAATTTCATCGCCCGCTTGCAAGCCGGCCTGGCCAGCAGGGGAGTTGGGGTTGTTCACACCTACGAGAGTGGAGGTGGACAGACGTGTTAAGCCTGGTACTCCGCCCACTTCCTTTTTTGTGGAAAGGATGTGGGTGGAGGGGACGGTCTGGTTCTGGAAGTTTAGGGTGACCTGCTCCTCGCTGAGGGCACGGACCACGGACAGCTCCACCGCGGCGCCCGGAAGACTCTCAAGCTTCTCTTGAAACTCGCTCCAGCGCTGAACGGTGTGGCCGTTGATAGTGAGGATCTTATCGCCGGACCTAAAACCTACCTGATAAGCCGCTGAATCCACGGGAACGTCGCCCAACTGGGGCTGAAGAGCCCGCTCACCCACAAAGGCAATTAGGGTGAACAGTAGGGCTGCAAAAAACAGGTTCATCAACGGGCCAGCCAGAACGATGGCAATCCGTTGACCTACAGGCTTGGCCAAAAAAGAGCGGGATTTCTCCGACTCGGGAATATCTTCCTCGCCATCATGGCCAAACATTTTGACGTAACCGCCCAGGGGGATCGCCGAAAACGCATACTGGGTTTCTTTGCCCTGATAGGTGAAAAGCTTGGGTCCGAAGCCCAGACTGAACACCTCCACTTTGACCTTATAGTATTTGGCCACAAGGAAGTGTCCGAGTTCGTGAACAAAGATCAGCAGCCCGAGGAGGATGATCATCGGTACTACGTAAGAGGTAAAGCTTTGGAGGGACTGAAGTATAGATTCCATTGAGCTATTGTAGTGACTCTCTTCCACCGAGCCAACCATTTCCTGTGGTGGGGTGTCAGGCACTTTTTAGTGGGGCAAAGTGTCACCACTGAGCTCCCAAGTTTGATGTTTTAGGGCTTCCCTAAAAGGTGCCTGACACCAGACCGAACAGCTGGATGAGGTAATAGAAAATGGGGGCGCCAAACAGGACGCCGTCTAGGCGGTCCAGGATGCCTCCGTGGCCCGGCATGATATGGCCTGAATCCTTAACCTGAGCCACTCTTTTCAGTAGAGATTCAAATAAATCGCCCACTTGGGCAAAGCATCCTGTGATCAGGCAAACGATGGCTAGGCTGAAGGTGTTTACATGAGGGAAGAAAAGGGCCGCTGCTAGCGCTCCTGCGACCATGCTTCCAAAGAGCCCGCCCAAGCTGCCACGGATCGTTTTGCTCGGGGATAGCTTGGGCATTAGCTTGGTTTTGCCCCACGCTTTTCCGACAAAATAGGCTGAGCTATCGCCCAGAAATACCACCGCAAGTAGGGTGAAAAACCAAAGGTCGCCCTTGGGAAGTTGCAGGAGCCGTGTGGCCAGTGCGGGCAAAAGCCCACAGTAAACAAAACCCATGACGCCCAGGCCTTGTTGCAAGCTGATGCGAGAGAGCTTTTGGGTCCCAGAGCTCTGTGTGAGCAGAGCGGCTACGAAGAGGAGACTTAAGATCGCAAAAAGCGCCTCAGCATTGTGGCGCCCATAAGTGAAGCCCAGATAAATAACAAAACAAAAAATGCTAAAAAGCACGGGAGCCAGGCGGTCTGAGGAGATGTTGCGGAAGGTAAGTTTGGTGAACTCCCGAATCGCAAGAAGAGTGGCCACTCCACAGATGGCCATAAGTCCGCCGATTCGAAAGACAAAGTACACAACAGCCAAGATAAGAAGCGCAATGGCCGCTGAGACTATACGCTCTCTCATAGGGCCGCAGCACTCGTTGCGGAGCTTTCCTCAGCGGTGGCGGCGGCGGGGATTTTGCCAAAGCGGCGCTGGCGGCTGGCGTAATCCTGAAGAGCTTTATTGAGCTCGGACGG
>CAYRIE010000169.1:0-3903 GCA_964424215.1 uncultured Pseudobdellovibrionaceae bacterium | reverse complement strand
CACGGAGCCGCGCGATTTTAACCTCATGTTTCAGACTCACATGGGAGCTGTGAAAGATGAGGGCTCAGTTGTCTACCTTAGGCCTGAAACCGCACAGGGGATTTTTGTGAACTTTGAAAACGTGGCCACGAGCATGCGTAAGAAAATCCCTTTTGGTATTGCTCAGATCGGCAAATCCTTCCGCAACGAAATCACACCTGGCAACTTCATCTTCCGCACGCGCGAATTTGAACAGATGGAAATGCAGTACTTTGTAAAGCCCGGCACCGATGAGAAGTTCTTTGACGAGTGGAAGCAAAACCGCTGGGATTTTTATTTAGGTCTTGGAATCAACGAGACCAAGCTCAGATTTCATCCTCACGGGCCAGATGAGCTAGCCCACTACGCCAAGGCGGCCGAAGATGTGCAGTATGAGTTTCCGATCGGTTGGCAGGAGCTTGAAGGAGTTCACAACCGCACGGACTTTGACTTAACTCAGCACCAAAAGCTCAGCGGCAAAAAGCTTGAGTACTTTGAAGAGGCCACCAAGGAGCGCTACATCCCCTACGTTATTGAAACTGCGGTGGGCTGTGACCGCTTGGTTCTGACAATTCTGTCCGATGCCTACCGCGAAGAGGTCACAACGGACGATAAGGGCAAAGAAGATGTCCGCGTGGTGCTTGGGTTTCATCCCAGTGTGGCTCCCGTAAAAGCTGCCGTCTTGCCCCTCTCAAAAAAGGTTGAACTTCAGGAGCCCGCTCGCCGGCTTGAGGCAGAGCTGCTGAAGCTGTGGCCCGTGCAATATGATGAGACCGGCTCCATTGGAAAGCGCTACCGGCGCCAGGATGAGATCGGCACACCTTTTTGCATCACCTATGACTTTGATAGTTTGCAGGATCAGCAGGTGACCATTCGCCACCGAGATACCATGAAGCAGGAACGAATTTCTTTGGACCGCGTTACAGATTATGTGCGCGAAGCCTTCGAAAAGGGAGATTTTTAATGAGCCTTCAGTCGGAAGGTGCTGCCACTACGGCCACACCGCAAAAATTCGTCTATTTCTTCTCGAAAGATCACACGGAAGGCCGTGTGGATATGAAGAACCTTTTAGGCGGCAAAGGAGCCAACTTAGCTGAGATGTGCTCATTGGGGATTCCGGTGCCCCCGGGGCTTACAATTGCAACGACGGTTTGCGAGGCCTTTTATAAGAACAATTCTAAATTGCCTGAGTGGGTGCGCGGTGATGTGGAATCAGCGCTCGCGCGAATGGAAGGGGTCATGGGGAAGCGCTTTGGCGATCCGGCCAACCCTCTTTTAGTGAGCGTGCGCTCTGGTGCCAGAGTGTCTATGCCTGGCATGATGGATACGATTTTAAACCTCGGACTTAACGACACCACCGTTGAGGGCCTGGCCACCACCAGCGGGCAGCCGCGCTTTGCGTGGGATTCTTACCGCAGATTTGTGCAGATGTATGCCAACGTCGTGCTCGGGATGAATAGCTCCTTTTTGGAAGTTCTGTTTGAGGACCTCAAAGAGGCTAAAGGCTACAAAAACGACACCGACCTTACGGTGGAAGATCTTAAAGGCCTAGTGACCCAGTTTAAATCGAGCATTCGCGAAGCCACGGGAAAAGTCTTTCCTGAAGACCCTAAAGAGCAGCTTTGGGGCGCGATTGAAGCTGTTTTCCTATCGTGGAATACGCCTCGGGCTAAAACCTACCGGCGCCTTCACGGATTCTCAGAGAGCTGGGGAACGGCTGTGAACGTACAGGCCATGGTCTTTGGCAATATGGGGGACACGAGTGCAACGGGTGTGGCCTTCACCAGAGATCCCTCCACTGGTGAGAATGCCTTTTTTGGCGAGTACCTCATCAATGCCCAGGGGGAGGATGTGGTCGCGGGTATCAGAACACCTTTACCCATCACAAAAGCTGCCGCCCAGGGGACAGGCTTTCAGTCCTTAGAGGAGGCGCTGCCCACCTCCTACGGTGAGCTTGTCGAAATTTATAAGAAACTTGAGCATCATTACCGCGATATGCAGGACCTAGAGTTCACCATCGAAAACGGAAAGCTCTGGATGCTGCAAACTCGCAGTGGGAAGCGCACGGCAGCTGCGGCCCTTAAAATCGCTATCGAAATGGTGGAAGAGGGGCTGATCACCCAAAAGGAGGCCGTCCTCCGAGTCAGCCCAGCAAGCCTTGAGCAGCTCCTTCACCCCATGCTCGATCCTTCTGCACAAAAAACCCTTTTGGCCAAAGGCCTACCGGCTAGCCCCGGCGGCGCTGTAGGTCAGGTGGTTTTCACCAGCGAAGATGCGGTTCGCTGGAAGGAGGAGGGCAAAAAGGTCATTTTGGTGCGCATCGAGACATCGCCCGAGGACATTGAGGGCATGGTGGCAGCCTCTGGCATCCTTACAGCTCGGGGCGGGATGACCTCCCATGCGGCCGTTGTCGCCAGAGGCATGGGTAAGTGCTGCGTGGCTGGCTGCAGCGAGGCGCAGGTCGATGAAAAGAAAAAGCGCCTCAGGGTTTCCGGTTATGAGCTGAGCGAGGGTGACTGGATCACTCTAGATGGCGGTTCAGGTGAAGTGTTTTTAGGTGAAGTGCCCATGAAGGAGCCCGAGCTGGGTGGCAGCTTTGAAACCCTGATGGCTTGGGCCGATAACATTCGCGATCTTAAAGTCAGAGCCAACGCCGACACTCCTAAGGATTCAGAAACAGCCCGCAAGTTTGGGGCCGAGGGCATCGGTCTTTGCCGAACTGAGCATATGTTCTTTGGTGCCGACCGGATCGATGAAGTGCGCAAAATGATCTTGGCTGAAAACACTCAAGACCGGGAAAAGGCGCTTGCGAAACTTCTGCCCATGCAGCGCAAGGACTTTTACGACATCTTTAAGGTGATGAGCGGCTTGCCCGTAACCATTCGCCTGCTAGATCCTCCGCTTCACGAGTTTGTTCCCCACGACGAAAAGGGCGTAAACGAGTTGGCTCAAAGGTTAGGCCTGGAGGTCAGTGAGCTGGATCGCAAAATCAAAAGCCTTCACGAATTTAACCCCATGCTGGGGCACCGCGGGTGCAGATTGGCCATCACCTATCCGGAGATTTACCGTATGCAGGTCAGGGCTATCGCCGAGGCTGCGGCCGACCTGGTTAAAGAAGGTCAAAATGGCCTTGTACCTGAAATCATGATTCCGCTGATTGCCACCAAAGAGGAGCTAGTAGAGCTTAGGGCCCTTACGGTTGAAGAGGTTGAGGCCGTTCAGCAGGAAAAGGGCATAAAGTTTGAGTACCTTGTAGGCACGATGATTGAGCTGCCAAGGGCTGCCCTTGTGGCCGATGAGATTGCGCCAGCTGCTGATTTTTTCAGCTTTGGGACCAATGACCTCACCCAAACGACGCTCGGTCTGTCAAGAGATGACGCCGGCAAGTTCTTAGGAGCTTATGTGCAGGCTGGCATGCTGCCCAATGATCCCTTTGTTTCCATTGACCAGGTTGGAGTGGGTCAACTTGTGAAACTAGGGCTTGAATTGGGGCGCAAAGTACGACAAGACTTAAAAATTGGCGTTTGCGGGGAGCACGGAGGAGACCCGGCATCCATCGACTTTTTTCATAGAGTAGGATTGGATTATGTCAGTTGCTCCCCCTTCCGGGTGCCTGTAGCGCGCCTGGCGGCAGCTCATGCATCGTTGCTGAGAGGGGAAAAAGTTGAGAATCAAAAAGCTTGAGTTACTAGGTTTTAAATCCTTCAAAGACCGCACCGTGATCCACTTTGATGAGGGGATTACGGGCATTGTCGGCCCCAACGGCTGCGGAAAATCCAACATTGTAGATGCTCTTGTGTGGGTGATGGGCGAGATGTCCGCCAAGCACTTAAGGGGTTCAAGCATGGAGGATGTGATCTTTGCGGGCGCCGAAGGCTTCGCCCC
>CAYRIE010000168.1:0-3930 GCA_964424215.1 uncultured Pseudobdellovibrionaceae bacterium | reverse complement strand
CTCCATGAAAGACAAAGCGATTGTCTGCAACATTGGTCACTTTGATATCGAAATCGATATGAAGTGGCTTATGGAGAACACGGAGGCTCGCGAAGTGAAGCCTCAAGTGGACATTCACCGATTCAAAGATGGCAGGGAAATCATCGTGTTGGCCAAGGGCCGCTTGGTGAACCTGGGCTGCGCCACAGGTCACTCTAGCTTTGTGATGAGCACCTCGTTCACCAACCAAGTTCTGGCTCAGCTGGATCTTTACACGAATGGCAAAAAGTATCAGGACGTGGGCGTTTATGTTCTGCCTAAGGAGCTTGATGAGAAGGTGGCCAGACTCCACCTGGACAAGCTCGGTGTGAAGCTCACGGAACTCTCCGACAGACAGTCTGACTATCTTGGTTACTCCAAGACGGGACCCTTTAAGCCCGAGGGTTACCGCTACTAAGAGTAACTTGGCAGATCTTTTTAAACCCTTGAGAGGCTCAGACCCTCAAGGGTTTTTCTTTGGAAAACTCAGCCAAGGTGTGGGCGGGAAGCTGGCCGTGATGCAGTGAATGCCGCCCGTTCCCTCATCCACCAGATCCTCAGATGGGACAGGGATCACCTTTGTGAACCTTCCGGTGGAGCGATAGATCTGGAGTGCGGTCTCATCGGTGGCCTGATTTCCAAAGGTGGGTACAAAGACGGTGCCATTGAGAATGGTTGAGTTCAGATAGTTTCTGTAGGGCTCTTTAAGAGCTGGCACCATTTTCACTTCATAGCCGTAGTCCTCAAGAATCTGCTGGTAGCTTACGGTGTCGGTGAGGGCCAGCCTGCCATCCACAAGTTTAACTCTTTCATCAATGTGACCAATGTCTTTAAGGTGTGGGAACCGAATCACTCTTGTGCAGCCATAGTAGTGCTCAAAGTGAGCATCTGAAATTTGCTGCTCGCGGAAGGCATCAACTATTAGGCAGTCGCCCAAGTGGCTGGCTGTGAAGTTGCCGCCTTCAAATTCGATCTGGTGTTCTACTAGGGGCACTTCGAAGTACTCAGCCACCATTTGATCAGGCTCATAGTAAAGTGAGTGCTTAGCCCCCACTAGCCCAAACCGGTTGGACTGCGGTCCTTGAAGCACTACCGGAATGGGCATCACATCGCGGGTCCAAAAGCCCTCACCTACGAGCATAAAATCCACCACTTGTACCCGGCCCGAGGCGATGTGCCTTCCGTAGTAGGTTTGAGCTAGCCTGCGGTCGACGTGGTACTGAGCGTAAAGGAGGATGTTTACATCTTCAGGAGTGTGATCGATGAGCTGGTGCTTAATGGGTAGAGAGTTAAACCCGCCGATGACACCGGTCACTAACCAGCCGGCCTTTTCGTACTCGGCCCAGGGGCGGTGGTTCTCTTGGAAGGCTGCTAGTGTGGGCAAAGCAGATAAGGTAACGATCGCCCCAAGCGCCCAAAGTTGAGGTGCCCATCTCCATGGCCTACCCATACGCCTCCCTTCCTAGAAGGAAACTAAAGGGTAGGTGGTGGATTCCAGAGGGGTCAAGATGGTCGCCAGACCTAGGCCCATGGGCCTGTGACGACAGCCTATCTAGGACACTTTAAGCCATGGGCTCGTGGAAAAAAATTGGGCTAAGTCCATTTAGAGCTCAGCTACTGAGGTTTCACAAAGCTCAGATAAAACTTCAGCTCGTCGATGCTCTCCTGAATGTCATCTAAGGCGCGGTGGCGGTCCTGCTTGGGAAACTTCTTCTGATAGATGTTCTCGAAAACTAGCTTCCAACTGGTCACGTCGAGCATGCGGTAGTGGAGGGAGGCCGAGAACTTTTTAAAATATTTGTCGATGAACAGTCGGTCTTGACCGATGGAGTTTCCGGCGATCACGGGGCGCTCATCAAAGTTCTGTTTTACAAGTTGGTAAAGGTCCTCATCCACTTCAGCCTCTGGCTTACCAAAAGGTACTTTAGCAAGCAGTCCACTTCCGCCGTGATGCTTTTGATTCCAATCATCCATGGCTGCCAGAAGTTCGGGATCTTGGAATACGACCTGCTCGTACTGGGCCAGGGGCTCAAGCTTCATGTCGGTGACGATGACGGCCACTTCCAGAACCCGCTCTTTGCTCACATCAAGGCCGGTCATTTCCATGTCGAGCCACAAAAGTTTTTTCACGGGGCAGACCTCACTTTTTTAATTGGAAAGGGTCTTCCTTTTTGACCCCACTTGCATGATAGCTCCTGCCGGGCCCTCTCTTGCACCTAAGTTGCGCCGCGACGAAGGCGAGGCCGGGGCCAGGGCGAATATTTTACAAGAACCTCAAATTCCTTAAAGAAGTGCCCTCGGCGCCAGGGGACCTTTTGCCAAGATCGTGGTAAACCTTGGCGGCAACCCAAGAGAGGAGCCTTTAGTGATTGGAATTGATCTTCACGGCCAGCGCGCCTTGGTTTTTGGTGCCTCCCAGGGGATAGGTGAGAGTACGGCCAGGATTTTTATGCGGGCGGGGGCGCGGGTCACTTTGGTCGCACGCTCCGAGGACAAACTCAAAGCCATCCTAGAAGGCGGAGAGGCTGGCGGCCACAGCTATCATGCTCTGGACATCAGCAACCTGCCGAGCCTTAAAGCAAAGATTGAAGCAGACCTTCAGGAGCAGCCCTACGAGATTGTGGTGTTCAATTCAGGCGGCCCACCGCCAGGGCCCATCAGTCAGGCCACGCCCGAAGATTTTGCAGAGGCCCTTAAGGGACACCTTGTGGTCGCAGCTGAAATCACGCGTCTAGTTTTGCCGCATATGAAGTCCAAGGGCTACGGACGGATCCTAACTATCACTTCAACTTCGGTGAAAAGCCCCATTCCGCATTTGGGTGTGTCCAATGTGACAAGGGCCGCTGTTTCCAGCTGGGTTAAAACTCTTTCCATGGAGCTTGCGCCGTTTGGTATCACGGTGAACAACCTGCTTCCTGGGTACACTAAGACACCAAGGCTTCAGGCCTTGATTCGCTCGGCGGCACAAAAAACTGGGCAAAGTGAAGCTGAAGTGGAAAAGGCCTGGAAGGGGCAGGTCCCCATCGGGCGATTTGCCGAGCCCGAAGACCCTGCACATCTGCTCGCGTTTTTGGCTTCGCCTCTAGCTTCCTATATTACGGGCGTGCAGATTCCAGTGGACGGTGGTCGTTTAAATTGTTTCTAAAGGTTTGAGGGGGAGTTCAGATGAAATGGGATGTTTTCTTTTCGATCTGTCAAACGGACGTGGATGGTCACATCCCTAACGAAAAAACCATGTTTCAGAACTTTCTGGATCAGGCCGTGCTTGCAGATGAGCTGGGCTACGGCACGGCTTGGGTGGCAGAGACGCATCTCTCCTGTCAGGTGCAAAAGCAAAATCCCGGTGCCGTGATCCCTAACTTTCAGGGCGAGATTGGATTGAACACGGATGTGCTTCAACTAGGTCATGTGCTCCTGGATCGGACAAAAAACATTCAAGTGGGCAGCGCGATTCGCAACATCTTGTGCAATGGTGGCCCGATCGCTCATGCCGAGGCTGTAAAGACCTTCCTTTCTTTGCGAAATCTGGTCGGTGACAGCCGCAACCTGGAGCTCGGATTTGCTTCGGGTAGATTCCCCTTTTCCAACACGCCCTATGGGATTTTGCCGCGAGATGAAATGGAGCGTGCCGCATGGCCCGCACTTCGCGGGAAAATCTTTATGGAGGCTACAGAAATCTTCCTTAGATTTTTGCGCGGGGATGTTTTCTCCTCAGAGGATTTAAAGCCAACTCTTCTAGGGCGCGCTGATTTTAGATCTGATGAAGACTTCCAGAGAGTTACCTCCGCCTGGGAAAGGCTCAGTGGGGAAAAGGCGAGCAGCGAAGTTCCGGTGAAGCCTCGCTGGAGATTTGACAAGGTCGGCGTGATACCCTTTGAGGCCCCCTTAGATCAACTCAGACTGACGATCGGC
>CAYRIE010000167.1:0-3971 GCA_964424215.1 uncultured Pseudobdellovibrionaceae bacterium | reverse complement strand
TTTTGATTCTCAAAAAATCAAAGAGTTCTGGCAGAATCCACCGCAGGAATTTCACAAGTACCTTATAGAAGCCATTCAAGATAATCCGGACATTTCATTTTTGTTCTCTGAAGTGCGAATGAAAGCATCTACACTGTGAATACGGTGCTTTTCAACCTGCGCAAAACGTGTATTTAATTTTTTTCACATTTTAACCATATCTTTGTTAACATTTTAGCTGTGGGGAAGCTGACTCGAATTCTCAAATTCAGTTTTATAAGCTTATGTATTTCTGGATCGCTTTGGATCTCAGAAACTTTAGGCGGAAGTTCGTCCGCTCAATCCAGAGACACGGTGGTGGTTGCAGTGATCGATACGGGAATTGATATTGATCACCCCGACATCCGCAATAACCTTTGGAGAAATGAAAAAGAGTGTTCAGGTGATCCCAAAAAGGACAACGATGGCAACGGGTTCAAGGGCGACTGCCACGGCTGGAACTTCGTCGACAACACTCCTGACCTAACGGACAACCACGGGCACGGCACGCACATTGCCGGCATTGTGGGAGCCGAAGGTGGTAATGGGATTGGTATCAGCGGGGTGGCACCGAAGGTGAGCATCATGGTGATCAAGTACTTTGATCCCAAGAGCTCAGGTGCCAACAATTTAGAAAACACAGTCAGAGGCATCGACTACGCTGTACAGAACGGCGCCCACATCATCAATTATTCGGGAGGCGGGCTTGAGTACAGCGAAGATGAGTTTAACGCGATTCGAAGGGCTGAAGCTAAGGGCATCCTGTTCGTAGCAGCTGCCGGTAACGAGAGATCCAACTCAGACGTTTCCAAGTACTACCCTGCCAACTATGGACTCACCAACATCATCTCGGTGACGGCCATTGATCCTAAAACCAACACCCTACCCTCGAGCAACTGGGGAATTCGAACCGTCGACATTGCGGCCCCGGGACTTAACATCTTCTCGCTTTTGCCACAAAGCATGTACGGCGAAATGACGGGCACCTCCCAAGCAACCGCCTTCGTTAGCGGGGTGGCAGCCTTGATTAAATCCAACTTCCCTGACTTCACAGCCTCGGACCTAAAAAAGCACATCATCCACACGGGTGATTACTCAGAGAGCCTGGCTAGCAAGACAGGAACCTCACGTCGCTTGAACATCTATAAAGCACTTACGACCCTAGATCAGAACGTGGGTGTGTCCGGCGTGGTCGCCACCAACACCAAGGACATGAAGCCCGGAGGCTTCAATGCCGACGGCACTCAGCTGGCGGATCCTGCCCTTCAAGACACCGATCCCACCGGGGGCATGGGTGGATTTGGGAAGTCCCTACTTCGAAAGATCAATAACCAATAGCTCAGGGCTACTTGGATCGATCCGACAGGAACAGAAATTTCACGCCAAAGGTAAATACCGCAAGAGCCAGCGAAAGTCCGACCAGATTCTGGTACATGGGCTGCGAGTAACCCACCATAAATAAAGTAAGACAGGTCAGGAGCGAGCCCGTCCACCACCACCTGACAAACACTCCCGGCGTCCGCGATGAGGAGTTCAGGGATTTGGAGGGTGCCGAAGAAGACACCTGATGGGCCTTGATCAGATCCGATCGGGACAAAGCCTTAAGGCGCTCGCGCATTTTGCGGGCCATCTCATCTTGAGGATGGGTTTTTAAGTACTGAGCATATCTTCCCGAAGCAAAGGACAGGCGCGATTTTTTGTCGCAAAAGCTCAGAAAGGACTGGTGCCACCACTCGTCCTCCCAGTGATTTTGAAGAGCGGTCCACTTTTCGTGAAGCGCGAGCTCCATCTCATCGCCCACCCTCACCCTAACCGTGGGCTCAGCGGGCTGAATGGACTCGGTTGCCTTAAGAGCAACGGGAGAGGCGGCCGTAGATTTTTCAGCGGACTTCTCAGCGGATTTTTCGTCGTTTTTCTTAGGCTCAGCTTCCACTGCAGATGAAGACTCTGCTAGCTCAGTGATGGCCTCTGCCGCATAGGTGGTAAGTTCTCTGTCCTGGAACGGCTGCGGCCACTGAAAGAAAAACCGTGTGCCACAGGCCAGACAATCAAAGGTGGGTTGATGTGTGCTGATGTCCAAGGGGTCCACCGAATAAGGGTTGGTGCAACTTGGACACTTCATATACACTTTGGCTGAACTAAATTGTGGTTCGAAATTAGTTTCCACTATGAACCCCTCCGCTGGATTCGATGGTGAAAGAAGATGAAATCTAAGCTGAAGTCTTTCCTAACTGGCTATCGATTACCGATTCTATCAGGATTCTTGATCGGCACAAGTTATATTCCTTTTCCTCCGTGGGCTCTTTTATTTTGTATCGCTCCCTTGTGGCTCTTTTTCCTTCGCAATCAAAACTGGAAATCTGTGATGGTCGGTGGCTGGATCACTCAGTTCATCCTCTCGCTCATCGGCTTTCACTGGATCGCTCACACAGCAACGGAGTTCGGCGGATTCTCATGGCCTCTTGCTGTGGTGGTGCTGCTGCTGTTTAGTGCCTTTTGCCATTTGCACTACATGTTTCATGGGCTTTTGTGGCTCTTTCTGGTCAAGCGGCTCAAGTTAAGGGGGCGCGCCTCCTTGCTCCTTTTGCCCTTTTGTTTTTTGCTCGTTGAGGAGTTTTGGCCCTTCATCTTCCCATGGCATTTGGGTTATCCCCTGCTGTGGGCGCAGATTCCCGCCTACCACCTTGCCGAGATGATCGGCTTTAAGGGATTAAATCTTATCGTGCTTTTACTGAACCTCTTGGCGCTCGTAGGCTACATCAGCTGGAAAGAAAAAAGATCCTTAACTGCCTGGGGCTCAGGGGTAGCTATCAGCCTAGCTCTCATCTTAGCCGGCTCACTTGCGGGACGCTCCGCTGAGCGGGCTCCTCAGGGATCCTTAAAGACTCTAATCGTTCAAGCCAACATCGGGAATTTGGACAAGGTCCAAGCCAAGCAGGGCTACACGGCTTTGATGGAAACCATCTTAAACACCTACGCTGAGCAAACGGAAGCTGGCATCAGCCACCATCAAGAACTAGACCTTATCGTGTGGCCCGAGACCGCCTACCCTGAGGATCTCAACGTTCCCTACCGTCCCCTGAACGATAAATTCTTTGATCTTTTAGAGCGCTGGGACACCCCGATAGTCACCGGGGCTTATCTGCGCCTTGGAAGTCCGGCTAAAACTTTCAACTCCATGGCCCTGGTGAAGCCCCCGGATCGCACCATCACAAGCTACTACAACAAAACTCACCTGCTAGCTTTTGGCGAGTACCTTCCTTTTGGGGAAATGATCCCCCAAGCTAAAACCTGGCTCTCTTTTATTGCAGATTTTGGCCGCGGCGAGGGCCCCCAAACTCTGGATTTAGAGGGCCTGCAGCTGGGGCCTCAGATCTGTTATGAGGGCCTGTTTCCTGCGTTTTCTGCATCCCAGGCGCTCCAGGGGGCCCAGGTGCTTGTGAACGCAACCAACGATTCCTGGTTTGGTCACCCCTTTGAGCCTTATCAACACCTTTACATGACCGCGGCCCGGGCGGTGGAGACCCGCCGGCCCCTGATACGCTCCACCAACACAGGGCTTAGCACCGTGGTGCATGCCAGTGGCCAAATTCAGGAGATTGGCCCTCGCGATGAGAAGTGGTATGGCTTTTATGACGTGCCCTACCCACTCTCCCCTGAGCCGACCCTCCACAGCCGGCTGGCGTCTTCCTGGAGGTGGTTAGTGGTGTTAACCTTTTTGATCGCTGGAACGGGTGTCTATGTCCAAAATCGAAAACATGGATTGGGATCTCATACTTAAGAAGTTGGCAGGCTATGCCACCTCTGAGCATGGTAGAGAAAAATTACGCAGTTTAGCCCCGCTGGCCACAGCCCGAGATGCAGCGCAAAGTTTTAGCATCACTGAGGAGCTTAAATCAGTCCTTCAGCAGGGCGAGCGTCCGTTTATGGAAAGCCTGGACATGCAGCCCACC
>CAYRIE010000166.1:0-3973 GCA_964424215.1 uncultured Pseudobdellovibrionaceae bacterium | reverse complement strand
GCAGGCTGCCTTAGCTTTTTAGAAAACTCGTCAGGGACTGTCGCCGGATCTTTTTCGGCGGGCACGTCTTCGACCTGAGTGTGATTGAACTCGGAGGTGCGATGGTTCTCCATCTCTTCCTCAAGACTTTTCTTGGTGTCGGTCGTTGAGGTGAGCGAACTCTCCGGAATGTATTTAGAGTGTTGAATCAGCTGCTGCCGACTGGCCAATATTTCCTGTGAGAACAGGGTCTTAATGAAGACAGCAAAGTCGTGCTGGGAGAAGTCCGGATCTGATTTGTTCAGAAAGCGGTTCAGGTCCTTATGGAGGTCTGAAGCCGACTGATAGCGGTAATTTTTATCCCGAGCTAGAGCCTTCATCACTATGTTCTCAAGCTCGGCGGGGATGCTGGGGTTGAGCTCCTGTAAAGACGGAATTTTGCACTCGCGGATCTTTTTCAGAGTGAGAATTTCGGAGTTGGCAAGGAAAAGCCGCTCTTTAGCCAGCAGCTCCCAAAGAATGATTCCCAAAGAGAAAATGTCGGTGCGGTAGTCAATGGCCTGGCCTTCCGCTTGCTCAGGGCTCATATAGCCAAACTTGCCTTTGAGGGTTCCGGCGCGGGTGTGTTCCATTTGGGTGGAAGCTTTGGCAATTCCGAAATCGACTATTTTGGTTTCGCCTTCAAAACTTACCATAACGTTTTGAGGCGACATATCTCTGTGAACGATGTTTAGCGGTTTGCCTGTAGAGCCATCTAGGCACTTGTGCGCGTGGTTAAGTCCCGCAGCGACCTCTTTGACCACGTAGACGATCTGGCTCGGCGTGAAGTACATCCCGCGGGATTTCATCTTGTTGAGGATTTGCCTAAGGTTGCGCCCCTCACAGTACTCCATCGCAATGTAGAACTGTTCGTTCTCTACGCCGAACTCATGTAGAGAGATGACGTTGGAGTGAGCAAGGTGAATAGCAATCTTCGCCTCTTCTTTGAACATGCGAATGAAGTCTTCGGACTCAGAAAATTGCGGCAGGATTCTTTTGACGGCTAGGAACTTTTGGACTCCACTGGCGCCAATTTTTTTCGCAAGAAACACCTCGGCCATACCGCCGGCTGCGATCTTCTCAAGCAAAATAAAGCTGCCGAATTTCTCGTAGTTAGAGTGGCTCACTCCAGGTTGTTCCTCCAGACTGCTCATCGGAGGGCCGGAAGCATTGATTGAGGCTATAATTGAGCCAGCGCAGCTCCCAACTTGTCAGTCCGGGGAGATTGAGGCTAAAGTCGAGTCCTGGAGTGATGACTATGCTTTGGATTGGACTGACGGGCGGAATAGCAACGGGCAAGACCACAGCTGCTGAGATCTTAAGGGCTAGGGGCTATCCGGTTGTCAGCGCCGATGGCATAGCCCGCCAGGTGGTTGAGCCGGGTGAGGAGGGTGCTAGAGCCCTTCTGAGTCTTTTAGGTCCAGCTTACTTTGATCGGGGCGGCGCACTTTTGCGCGACAAACTGGCGGCCTACATTTTCTCAGATTCCCAAAGGAGACAAGAGGTCGAGTCGGTGCTGCATCCGCTGATTCAGGCACGCGTTCAGAGAGAGAAGCAGCAGCTTCTGGGCCAGGGCGCTCAGGTCGCCTTTTACGATGTGCCCTTGCTCTTTGAGAAAAATCTTGAGGACAGGTTCGACAAGGTGCTGCTGATCTACGCAGCGGAGAGCCTGCAGCGTGAAAGACTTCAGCAGCGGGAGAGCTGGACTGCCGATCAGATCGAGGCTCGCCTTGCAGCCCAAATCCCAATCGATCAAAAGAGGCAACGGGCAGACTATGTGATCGACAACTCGGGCACGCTGGAAGAGTTAGAGCAGGCGCTTGAAGAATTCCTAAAAGAGCTCAAGGTTCAGTAAAGCTTCAAATAGTAAAAGAGAAGCCGCATCTTGGTTTCACCAGCCAAGCCGGACATTCCAGAGAATTCCACTTTGAGGGCTCGCTCTTTTTTCCACTCGTCCTGCATCGCAAAACCAAAGGTCACATAGGTGGTTTCAGGCGCCACCAAAAAGGCTAGACCATTTTTAGGTTCAGGCTGCACGGCCAGCCCCAAAAACAAACTGGGTTTCAGCAGGGATCTTGAAAACACGCGGTGCACCTGGGCTTCCAGCTGGCCCGCCCAAGGGAACAGGGCATCTGCAGCTAAGGCGAGGTCCCACCACCGCCCAGTTTGCCAAAGGTGGGCGAGGCCCAGACTGCCTTCCGCCTGGATACTTTCTTTGCGGTGAACCATGGCGCCGTAGCGAAGACCATGCGCCCTGCCAAACTGGGTGGGAGTCTCCCACGGCGAGGCCGCCTCGGCGTTTTGCGAAGGACGGGGCGCGGGCCGAGGCGTAGGTGTGATTTCAAGACCGTCGTCTAGGAAGGGAGAGTGAGCAGGTGCGTTTGGCGCCGCACCCAGGCTGACGGGTGCGACCTGAACGAAAAGTACGACCATGGTCAATAATCTGAAACGGCGCCAAGGGCTCATAGGTTTATCATGGCCTAAGAACATGGGACGTTCTACACTCTTTTAAAGAATCTTAAGAAGGAATCATGCTCATGTTTAGAATGGTCACTGTGCTTTGTTGCTTCATCGTGCTTCCGCTTCAGGCTTTTGCTCGTGAAGCTGTCAACTTCAGCTTGCATCAACAGTACGTTTCTCCACGGGCCGCTGGAATGGGGAACGCGTTTGCCGCCGTGGCTGACTCCTATGATGCTCTGTTTTACAACCCGGCGGGTCTGGCCACACTTAAGGAAGGTCAGATCCACCTTTACCTCAAAGGTGGTGTCGACCCGAAGGTCCTTGATTTCATCGACGAGATTGGGACGGCGACGGATGCTGAGACCGATAAAGAGCAAGAGATCGCAGCCGTGATCCAAAACAACTACGGTAAAGTGTATGGTCTCAGAGCGCCCTCACTTGGCGGGATTTACGCCCGGCCGGGTTGGGGCATGGCCTTCATCCCAGCCGACCTCACCTTGGACCTGGGGCTGAACCAGCTCACAGGTCCTGCCATCAATCTCTTTGCTGTTCAAGACACCACATTGGCCTTCGGACTCGCTAAAGAGGTTCCCATAGGCGGAGCAGACAAGTTGTATCTTGGGGCGACAGCCAAAGGCATCTACCGCATGAATGTGGATAAGCTTGTGACCGCTCTGGACATCGCAGTTGACGAAGACTTTATCGACGTGGACATGGCCAAGGAAGGCTTCACCGTGGACTTCGATGTCGGAGTTCTTTATATGCCCGAACTTAAAGGCGCGTTCTGGGAGTTCGCTCAGCCGAGCCTGGCCCTGGTGGTGCGCAACCTGCTTGATTATGGCTACCTGTCCAACTTCAATCTCTATTCGGATGAGACAGGCGACGATCCTGAAAGCTTAGGGCGCAGAGTGGACATTGGAACCTCGCTCAGGCTTCCAGACTGGTGGGTTTTCAGCAGCAGGCTCGCTTTAGATTTAAGAGACATCGGACATGAGCATTACAGCTTTGCCAAGGGCTTTCACGTGGGCGCGGAGTTTAACTGGAAGCTGGCCCGTTGGTTTCAAGGCGGCTGGCGAGTGGGTATGTCTCAGGGGTTCGGCGGGGACTATATGACGGCAGGTTTCACAGGCCGCTTGGCCGCCTTCCAACTGGATCTGGCTACCTATGCGGATGAGTACGGCGCAGGGTCGGTTAAAAAGGCCCCGCGCAAGTACATGGTGAGTCTGGCGACGAGCTGGTAGCCTTAGTTGAGCAGCTGGCGGAGTTTGGCGCCAATAGCTTCGGGGTCGCTAAGATCGGGCCCCGCCTCCGCAAGAGCCTCATCCAAATCTTTGCACAAATCCATGTCCTTTTTGCCACCGCCGCAAAGGACGTCCGCAAGCTGAATGGCCTTCTGGCCCAGCTCTTCATCGTTGTCGGCGTTCGACCCAACTTTAGAGATCAGCTGGGTTAAAATTGTACTGTCCACTTCGCCTGTTTCAGAGTTGTAGATGTC
>CAYRIE010000165.1:0-3978 GCA_964424215.1 uncultured Pseudobdellovibrionaceae bacterium | reverse complement strand
GAATTGCTCAGCGAATTCTGGAAAAGAACCTACCGCTGCTGGAGCCGGACCCAGAGGTGCGTGCTGACCTGATGGCTTTTGTGGGCGCCCACATTCTTTGGGAGAGTTTTGAGGTTCAGAAAGACGTGGGCCTCAAAATTTTGGACAGCCTGCCCCCCATGAGAGAGCGGATGAAATTTGTGCGTGAGCGCGGGGAGAAGTGGCTGGTGGATCTTCGCGGCATTCTGCGGGAGCAGGTCTTAAGTCAAGGCCTGCGTGTCGCAGGTGAGATACCCCACGATACCTTTTTGTCGACCCGTTACCATAGCGCCCGCAGGGAGACAGGTTCCAGTCAAAGGCAATGGAGTCTTGTCCTTATTGGTTCAAGTCCTGAGGAAATCGAGGATCTGGTCCCCCGCCTGATGGCTTAATCCGACTTGGGCCCCATGGGTGCCCGTGCTAAAATTTTCGGATGGCTGAGAAATCCATTCGGTTCCCAGTGTTCGTTGCGGCGGCCTTTGTGCTCATCACCACCATAGCCCTCGTTCCGGGCCTCAGAGGAAAATTCCAAAACTGGTTGCAAAGCGGACCGGACCGCGAAGTCCTCTCGACGGTGAGAACGGAATTCTTAAGCGACGGGCTTTTTCTGGTCGGAGTTAAGGTAAAAACTCCCGAGGGCATTTACTTTGAACTTTATGAATCCAAAGATTCGGGCAGAGACGTCCTTATCGATAAAGTTTTGCTGCCCTACGACCGCGACGGCTGGATTCATTTAAAGGGTCAGCATTCCAATTTGATCTTGTACGATGTCACAGGGGATGGCCGCCCTGAATTTTTGGTGCCAACCTTTGACCCCCTCCGAACACCCCACCTGTCCGTCTTTCGCCTGGATCTGGAGACGAAGACTCTAAGGCGGGAGGCCTGGTCACCCGACCCCAACAGTCCGTTTTAGTCTCGCTCCCCACGCACCTGGTATTTCTGCACGGCCTGATTGTGTTCCTGGTAGGTTTTGGAAAAGTAGTGCGAGCCGTCGTTGCGACTGACAAAGTAGAGGTACTCAGAGCCGTCGGGATCAAAGGCCGCAGCCAGACTCTCCCTTCCGGGATTGGCAATGGGGCCCGGAGGCAGTCCGGAAATCGTGTAGGTGTTGTACCGAGTCGGGCGGCGCAAATGTTTATAACGGATTCGATCCGGAAGCGGCTCCCCTTCATCTAGGAGGCCATAAATGATGGTCGGATCGGTCTGAAGTCGCATCTTTTTCTGAAGGCGATTGAAAAACACAGCAGCGATGCGGCCCCGTTCCGCGGGCACAGCTGTCTCCTTTTCGATAATGCTCGCAAGCGTGACCAGCTCGTGGCGGGAAAGCGGCGAAGTTCTTGTCGCACGGACCGCTTCGAAGTTGCGATGAAACTGAGCGGTCATCTCCCGTATCACCGTTCGCACGGGAGTGTACTTGGTGTAGGAGTAGGTTTCAGGGAAAAGGTAACCCTCCAGAGTTTCCACGGGCTCACCCACCAGCTCCGAGGCAAAGTCGGAATTCTTTAACAAAGACAAAAGGTCTTCTGATTCACCAAATCCCAGAGAAGACATCAAGGCCGCAGTTTCGTAGATATTGTAACCCTCAGGAATGGTGAACTGACGCTGAATGCCTTTACCGGAGGTAATGACATTTAGCACCTGCAAGGGGGGCTGGCGGTGCTCAAGTTGATACTCACCCACGCGAAGAGCCTGAGACTTACCCATAAGTTTAACCAGCAGCAGGAATTTTCGTGCGTCGGTCAAAACACCCTTTTCGGTCAGCTCCCGAGCCACCTGATGGTAGGTGCGGCCAGGGGAGACATCCAGCACCACGGTCTGAGATGGGTTGTGCCCGGTGGGGTTCAAATAGCTGAGCCCGTAAACCCCTGCGCCCACAACCATGACAGCCAATAGCGTCGCAATCAGTCCTGCTTTTCTCATCGCGGTGAGTACTCCAGGCCCGGAGTTTTGGCTGCTGCGGGGTCAAACTCTGGGGCATCCTCGAGTGAGGCCACAGGCACCGTACAGTAGTACACTGCAAAATCAGCTGCGGGGCGGTCGTTACCCGACTTACCCATTCCTCCAAAAGGCAGCTTAGAGCTGGCGCCGTTGGTTGTTCGGTTCCAGTTGACCAGCCCCACCTTGGCGCGACTGAGAACTTGCTCATAAACCTGGCGATCTTTTGAAAAGACCGCCGCCACCAGACCAAACTGTGGTCCCTCATGGATGTGAAGCGCCTCTTCTAAATCGTCCACCTCATAAATGCATACGTTGGGCCCAAAGATTTCGCTCTTTTGGTAAACGGACTCCGGATTGTAGCCGTCCACTCGGTAAATGGACGGGGTCACGTAATGCCCGCGCCGAGAGCCTTCGTAGACTTTCCCGCGCATGATTTTTTCCGCTCCTTCACGCTGAGCAATTTCCTGAAATCTCAGGTACTTCTCAACTGCCTTTTCTGAAATGAGCGGCCCCATAAAGACATCCTCACTCCAGTGACCAATGCGGATGTCTTTGGCTGCTTGGTAGAAACGCTCCACGAACTGGTCCGCGATGGACTTATGGAGCAGAATTCTTGAGGTGCACGAGCAGCGCTGCCCCGCAGTTAGGAAAGAGCCCAGCAGTGTTTCATAAACGGCCTTGTTGAGATCTGCGTCCTTCCAGACCATAGTGGCATTCTTACCGCCCATCTCAAGAGCTAGAATTTTCCAGAACTGGTGCACGGTCTTTTCTTTAATTTTAAGCCCCACATCATAGGACCCCGTGAACAGAACACCGTCGACACCTTGGTGGTCGACCAGGCGGCTGCCCGTTTCTGGACCACCCTGAACCAGGTTAAAGACTCCGGCAGGTAGGCCTGCGGCCTCAAAAATTTCTGCCAGTAGCTGGCCTGTCGCAGGGGTCAGCTCCGAGGGCTTAAACACCACGGTGTTGCCCGTCATCAGAGCCGGCACAAAATGACCATTGGGTAAATGCCCCGGAAAGTTAAAGGGCCCAAGGACAGCCATCACGCCGCGTGGACGAAATCTGACATAACCATCGGCTGTAGGCGTAGCCTTATCGATTTTCACTTCGGCAACGTGTTTAAGAGAGTGATCCTTGGTCACGTCAAATTTACCCATCATGGCGCCCACTTCGGTTTTGGACTCCCATAAAGGCTTGCCAGTTTCTCGCGAAATCACCTGAGCTAGTTCTTCAGCGCGCTCAGCGATTTTCTGCTTGGCCTTCATCACCGTGGCCACGCGGTCACCTAAAGTGAGCTGAGACCAGGATGAAAACGCCGTTCTCGCAGCTGCCACAGCCTGATCGATGGAGTCGTAGCCAAACTCCACTCGGAGGACCGTATCCTCTAGATCTGCGGGACTGACCTTTTTAAATTCCCCATCTCTTCTTTCTGGGATGGTGAACTTTCCGTTGATGTAATCGCCTCGGTACTTAAGCTCTTTCATAATTTCCTTCACTCGATATAGGTGACATAAACTTGATCGTCAGGCCCGACGGTAAGAAGTCGGCGGCTTCGCTCAGGCAAAATGACCTTCCCATCTTTTAGACCTATGGGGCTGTAGATGGCGCGGAACTGGCCCTTCTCGCCCACCAGACTTACGAAACCATGCCGCTTAAAATCTTCCCGCATCTCTTTGGACACGTTCAAGTAACTGCCATTTTTGATGATGTCCATATCCTGGATAACAACGCCATAATGTGGACCACCGTCAAAGGGATCCACTTCCTCAAGATACTTGAAACCAAGTTTTTTCAGCAAATGCACGGCTGGGCGCGTGGCCTCAGCCACTTGCCCCAGATCGATCCGAGCCCGCGCATCCAGTAAGTTCAGATAAATATCACCATGGGGAAAGAGACTGCGAATGAACTCGCTATTCACCTGACTGAGCCTGTCAGCCTCTTTGTAAGGCAGCCCCGTGAATCTACGCCCTAAAGCTTCCCAGAACTCGCTTCGTCCATCTGCAGTCAGAGGTGGAGACA
>CAYRIE010000164.1:0-4028 GCA_964424215.1 uncultured Pseudobdellovibrionaceae bacterium | reverse complement strand
CAGGAAGATCAAAATTGATAACAAGATCCACGCCTTTGATATCCAGTCCGCGCGCAGCCACGTCGGTGGCCACCAGCACGTAAGAGGAATCAGGGCTTCTGAATTTCTCCATGACCCGCTGTCTTTGCGCCTGACTTAGCAGGCTTGAAATCCCGAGCGAGTCCCAATTGTTTTTCTGTAGAAACGTGGCAATGCGGCCCACATTGTTTTTGAAGTTGGAGAAAATAATGGCTTGCTGAGGCTGCTCTTTTTTGAGCAGTGAGAGCAGATAGGCAGGCTTTTCGTTGTGACCCACGTGATAAATAAAATCTTTCACGTTTTCGGCCCGAGCTTCGTCGCGGCTGAGGCTCACTTCGACCGGCTGCGCTCCGTACTGGTAGGCCACATTGAGAACTTCCAGGTTCAAGGTGGCGCTGAACATAAGGAACTGCCGCTCACGGGGCGTGCGCTGTAAGATGAACTTCATGTCATCTTTAAAGCCCATATCGAACATGCGATCAGCTTCATCAAAAACGATCGCGCGAACCTGTTTCAGATCGATGAGGTGATCCTTGTACAGATCGATGAATCGGCCGGGGGTGGCAAAGACAAACTCCACACCCTGAGCCAGTCCGCTCTTTTGAGGCTCATAACCAACGCCGCCATAGATACTTACAGAGCGAAGAGCCGTGTGCTTGGCGAGGCTTTTGAAATTTTCATCCACCTGCTCTGCCAGCTCGCGCGTGGGAACTAAAACCAAAATGAAGTTTCGGCTGTGCCACTGATGAAAAGTCGCAGCAGGCGTCTCTGTTAAGGGAGCTTCAGCCTCTGTGGCCTGAGCTTCAGAAGCTTCAGCAGATTCAGAAGCGGCGCCCACTTTTGCGGCCTGGGCTCTAAGGATTCTTTCGATCAAGGGAATTAGATACGCTGCCGTCTTACCTGTGCCCGTTTGCGCCAGGCCCGCCAGGTCTTTGCCTTCTAAAATAGGTGCGATGGATTGGCCTTGAATTGGCGTGCAGTTCTCAAACCCTAGCTCATCTATGGCCTGCTTGAGCGGAGCTGAGAGATTAAAACTATCGAATCGAATGGGATCTTTTACCGGTTCCGAGGCGTTTGAGTCAGGTTCCACCAATACAACTCCAAATCACTGTGCAAATAAACAAATAAGGTCAATTATCCAGAAATTTCCGAAGCTCCCCAATGAAATCCTTAGGGTTTTCGGAATGAATCCAGTGACCAGAATTTATCTCTACACCGCTGGCGATGGTTTGTCTCCTTAACATTTCAGTGTAGGTTTCCTTCAAAAGGAGCGTGGAATTTGTACCGCGCATAAGCAGTGTAGGAACCTTCAGGCCCTCCCACTCGGTCCACATCGTTTGAGTTCTGCCTTGCTCAAGGCTCTCCAGCACCCCCTTAAGGGAAAATCGCCAGTCCATGCTGCCATCTTCGAGCGTCTGGAGGTTGGCCATAAGGTAGGCGGCCAGAGCCTCAGCCCGCGCTACGTCCTCAACGGTTTCCCGGAACTTGCCTTTAAAAAATTGCCGCGCAGCATCCCGGCTCGGAAGCGGCACGGGAACCGACAAGATCATACGACGCGTAGCCGACATCGACTCCCAGGAAGGCTCAGCACCGATGTCCTCAATGACGAGCTTTTCGATTCTCTCAGGATGGCTGTGACCAAAGGAGAGCGCCGCCCGCCCTCCCATGGAGTGCCCGACCAAGTGGACTTTTTCCCATTCCAATTCATCCAGGATTTTTAGAAGATCCGTGGCGAAGTCTTTGGGCGCATATCCCGATTCAGGTTGAAAACTTCTCCCATGACCTCGCTGATCGTAGACAAGAATTTCAAAGTCGGTCTCGAAGGCCCGGGCGATAGATTGCCAATTGGCCGAAAAACCCATAAGACCATGGAGAAACACCAATCGAGGCGAACCTTTGCTCCCCGTTAGGCGGTAATAAAAATTGTCTAGGTAGGACAAATCATCTCCTCAGCTGTGGAAATTTAGGAGTCCAGCGTACAGTGAATGAACCCCAAAAGCCTCATCTCTCGCCGGAATGGATCGACCCGGAGGCCCTACGTATCGTCCGAAAGTTGCAGCAGGCTGGACATTCCACCTATGTGGTAGGCGGCTGTGTCCGCGATCTGCTGCTTGGCCAGCATCCGAAAGACTTTGATATCTCGACCATGGCTTTGCCTCAACAGGTGAAAAGACTGGTTCCGTATTCTTACATTATCGGCCGAAGATTTCGCCTGGTGCTGGCCAAAAGAGGCGAGGATCAGTTTGAAATTTCCACCTTCCGCAAACAAACGCCCCCTTCCACTGATGAGGAGGAGGAGGAGCCTACGGGTCCTATTATGGACGATAACGTATTTGGCAGCCCTCAGGACGATGCTATGCGTCGAGACTTTACGGTCAACGGGATGTTCTACGATCCGGAAAGCGGCGAGCTGATCGATTACGTGGAAGGACTTAAGGACATCAAGGGCGGCCTGATCCGTATGATAGGCGATCCGTTTCGCCGCCTTGAAGAGGACCCGATTCGCGTTTTACGAGCTCTGCGGATGGCCCATAAAGCTCAGTTTTCACTTGAGGGCGAACTTCGCCGGGCGATCTCTGAGAAGGCTGAAAGCGTACAGATGAGCGTTCTGCCCCGCCGCAGAGAAGAAGTGCTCAAATGGCTGCGCTTGCCCAAGCCCTCACAGGTGTTTTTGGAAGCCTACGACCTGGGAGTGCTTCTTCACCTGCTACCCACGCTCTCCAAAGAGATGGACAGCTCGTCAAAATTTTTGGATTTGTGGGCATTTCACTTAGATCAGATCGCTGAAACCACCTTTAGCAGCAGCCCCACTCCTAAGGAGCTTTTTGCGGCCCTGCTGTTTGCAACCTACCTGGCTACTCAGGAAACCCGCGGTGAGGTGCCCAAAGACTTAAGTGAGGACCCGGTCTTTGGCGAGCTTATGAGAAATCAGCTGGGCATGTTTAAGTACGAACAGCACGATATCGCTAAAGCCTTTCAGCTACTAAGAACCTTTCCCAAGCTTCACGACTTTAAGAAGCGCTCTCGCTCCCGGCAGCTGAGCTTTTTTAAGAGCCCCTCTTTCCCCCTAGCCCTCTCCTTGGCGCAAGCCGATTACCTGCTGGAGCCCAAGGCGGTGCACGAGTGGCAGCAACTTTACAACTCTCACGGTGCCGATGTAAGAGCTGAGGAACGTCCACCGCGTCCTAGACGCAGCCCCAGGCGCCGGCGTCAGCCGCGCCAGCAAAAAGCAGCCCAAAAATCTTGAAAACTCCCTACAAAGGAGTAAGTTCAGGGCAACGGACAGATTCCGCCCCTGTTGAGGAGAGGTGTCATGAGTGTAGGTATTTGGCAAATTGTGCTCATCGTAGTGGTTGGCGTGGTTTTATTTGGCCCTAAAAGGCTGCCGGGCTTAGGCAAATCCATGGGAGAGGCGATCCGCGGCTTTAAAAAGGGCCTCACAGAAGACGATCACATCGATGTGACAGAGTCCACCGAGAAAGGCCGCATTCCCGACGCTCAGAAGGCTGCGCAAACCGCAGCCGAAGAGCAGGAAAAATCCAAGGTTTAACCTAAAAGTTTTTGCGCCGATCGAACGACCGATTCGGCATCAAGCCCGCGAGCTTTATAAAGCTCGCAGGACGCATAGGCACTTCTGCCAAACTCATCGCCGATACCGAGTCCTCGATAATCAAACTTTATTCCCAGATGAAGGAGCGACTGCACAAGTCCTGCTCCAAAGCCCCCAACGAGTCTATGATCTTCAAGGCTGATCACGCGCGCCCCCTGAGGAACATACTTGCGATAAAAGTCCTCGGGGAACTGATTTAAAACACAGGGATTGATCAGTCGGACGCCAATGCCTTCATCTTTTAAAAGCTCAGCGGCTCGCACGCCCTCCTCCAGAAGACTTCCCGCAACCACCAGCACCAAGGAGGACTTCTCAAAGCCCTCAGTTTCCAGCACCAGCTGCGGCCGGGCCAGCTGATAGCTCGTCCCGCCTTGAGGGAAAAAGCTGCGCGGAAAGTTTT
>CAYRIE010000163.1:1579-4030 GCA_964424215.1 uncultured Pseudobdellovibrionaceae bacterium | reverse complement strand
CCTTCGCGCGCCAACGGCAGATAGGCTTGGGCGAGAGCCCAGGGGGAGAGCTGCAAACTGCCTAAAATAAAGGACGGCAGCATGTTTTGCTGCGGAGCCAGAAGCCCCAGCCGCCGAAACGTATTCTCCAGATGATTAAGGCCTACCTGTCGGCCCAGCTGGACCGTTGGAACATTAAGGGAAAGGGCCAAAGCCTCAAGGGCTGTGACTTCACCGCGAAAGGTGCGCGAGTAGTTTTCAGGCTTCCACACTGTGCTGTCGTACCTCCACTCGAGCGGTTCATCGCGGAGAATGCTGAAGGGGCCAAAGGGTTCACCCTCTGGGGTCAAAAGCTTCTCTTCAAGCGCTGTCAGGTAAACGAATGGCTTGAGGGTTGAGCCCACAAGTCTTCTGGCATCCAGGATCCGGTTGAACTGGCTCCTGGCGTAGTTGCGCCCTCCTTGCAAAGAGGTAACGGCTCCTGTGGGTAAGTGCACGGTTAGGAGGGCTGCCTGCAAAGGCTGCTGACCCTCTTTAGTAAAGCGTTGATCCAGGTTGTCGAGCCCCTGGCGGAGCGCCTGCTGGGAAGCTGCTTGCTGGTTCGGGCGGAGGGTGGTGTAGATTTTCAGACCCTCCTCAAGCGGCATCCCCAAGGCTCGCAGCTGTGAGATCACTGTCTGCACAAAGTAGGGTGCAGGATCCCGCTGTCTCTGGATGCGAGTGACCGGAAGGGGAGCGTTTGAGGCGGCTAAAGCCTGCTCTGCAGTGATCAGGTGAAGTTCTGCCGAGCGCTCAAGAACTCGCTGCCGCCGCTCTCTGGCTCTGTCGGGATGTTTGGCAGGGTCAAATCTTCCCGGGCTGTTGACGATCGCTGCCAGCAGCGCACACTCAGCCAGATCGAGCTCCTTTAAGGGCTTGGCAAAGTAGTGGTCACTGGCCGCTCCATAGCCTCTAACCTGGTAAGTACCGTTTTGCCCCATATAGATAACGTTCAGATAGGTCTCAAGGATTTCTTCTTTGCTCAGGTGCCACTCGAGCAGTACAGACAGAATCAGTTCGCGAAACTTTCGGCGGAGAGTTTTCTCGGGAGTTAGAAAATAATTTTTTACAAGCTGTTGAGTGATGGTGCTGCCGCCTTGACTGACACGGCCGGCCCTCAGGTTGATCATCAAGGCCCTTGCCATCGCCTTGGCGCTAAAGCCTTGATGGTTCAAAAAGTCGGAGTCTTCAATCGCCAGCAGGGTGTCCAGGCAGACCATGGGCACCTCTCCTAACTCAACCTCGGTTCGCAAAATAGGGTCTTCCCCAAAAAACTGCGCAAAGAGTTCCGCCTCAAGCGGCCACGTGCCGCTAACGGACCTGTCGTTTTCAAAAAGGTGAATTTTCCCCTCATCATCCCAGACGACGCTGCGCACGCGTATTTGGCCGTTCTCATTGGCCGGTCGGTATTGCAGGCAGGCCTGTCCGGGGATCACCTCGGTCTGCTGACGTCGAAACAAAAAGCCACTTTGTTCCGAGGAGAGCTGCTCAATATTTGGGCAGCTCTCTGGAGAGGGTTCCTTAAAATCCCGTTGCTGCAAAGTCTGCTCAGAGGTGCGGCGCCGGAAGTTACGGTTAGAGAGCTCATCGCGCAGGCGATCCGGTGAGAGAGGGTCTCCTGAAGAGAGCTGAAAGCTGGAGGCGTAGAACTCAAGGGGTGGCTGAAACTTGTTGCGTTCAAATCGCTCCAGCACGCTTCGGGAAAGGGCCGATACTTCGGTCACCACGAGCACGAGCGCGAGCGTCAGAGTTCCAAGAATGCCAGCATAAATCAGGTACTTCGATTTCATATGAGAGCTTGACATTATAGAGCAGGAAACATTTAGTCAAAGTGATGAAGCCAAAAGAAAAAGCCCTTCAGTTGTTAGCTAAAACACTGTGTAAGACCTGGTCAGAACAGGGCGCTCTCATCTTTAAAGTCGAGCCCGAAAAGATCGAAGCCATGATCGTGGCCACCCTTAAAGCGGACCAAAACTCCGAGGCCGAACTGGACCGCGCTGTGCAAAAGCAGCTGGACGATTTGGAGCGCAGTCACGGCGGGGAATTTGATCGCTACCGCATGTATCCGCTGCTTAAGAAGAAACTCGCAGAAGAGAAGGGCTTTATTTTGTGATTTACTCCGAGGCGCGCAAAACTCACTTGCTTCAGAAAATCATCGACAACCTGTACAAGGAAGACTATGTGGATCTGCCAGGTGACGAGGAGTCCTTGGCCATGAGATGGGGCAAGAACGCCTTCGCCCAATGGGATAAGGCAGCTGAAGAAATGCAGCAGGCTGCTGAAAATAAAGTTAGGTCCTTGAAAAGGCAAGTTGTAGAGGGAAGTCCAGAATGGAACACACTCTACAGTAAATACTTGGAAGAGGAGCTCGTTCGACGTGGCTATTAAGAAGAAATCCAAAAAATCTCCCGCAAAGAAAATTTCAAAAAAGAC
>CAYRIE010000163.1:0-1479 GCA_964424215.1 uncultured Pseudobdellovibrionaceae bacterium | reverse complement strand
TGGCTATTAAGAAGAAATCCAAAAAATCTCCCGCAAAGAAAATTTCAAAAAAGACCTCTAAGATTTCCCGCAAAAAGCTGAACAAGAAAAAAGCTACTGCAAAAAAGTCTACAGCCAAAAAGGCCGTCGCCAAAAAGAAGGTGAGCAAAAAGGCTGCTGGCAAGAAGGTCGCCGCTAAAAAGAAGGTGAGCAAAAAAGCTACTGCAAAAAAGGCCGTCGCCAAAAAGAAGGTGAGCAAAAAGACTGCTAGCAAAAAGGCTACCTCTAAAAAGAAGGTGAGCAAGAAGGCTGCTAGCAAAAAGGCCGCCGCCAAAAAGAAGGTGAGCAAGGAGACTGCCAGCAAAAAGGCTACCTCCAAAAAGAAGGTGAGCCAGAAGACTGCTAGCAAAAAGGCTGTAGCCACGAAAACTACAGTTAAGAAGACATCTCAAAAAAAGGCGATAGCAAGGAAGCCTGTGGCTAAAAAGCAGACCGCACATTCAAAAGAGTCTATCTTATGGCAGGAGTTCTTTTCTCCCCTGGAGGATCGGGTGCTGGTGGAGGAGCTGACTGCGGAAGCTGTTTCAGCCTCTGGGCTCTGGTTGCCCCAGGTGATTCAAGAACACCGTGAGGGCATCGTTAGAGCCGTTGGGCCTGGTGCTCGGGATCAGAAAGCCCGCCGGCGCCCGCTCAGCCTTAGTGTCGGCGATCATATATTGCTTGGAAGGTACGGCGGTCAGGATCTACAGCTGAAGGGCGAGCCCTTTCTAATTATCCGTGAATCTGAAGTTATCGGGGTCAAAGACAAACCCTAAGGGAGTGGATGTGATGGTGAGGGCAAAAAAACTCAGTCTGATGTGGGTCATTGTGTTAGCCGTGGCGCTTCCTGCGGGGGCCACAGGAATTCAGTGGGGCGGCCAGTACCGCGTGGAAGGCGTTTGGCTAGATGACCCAACGCTAGGGCAAACGGGGGAAGGACATCGCTATGGTCTCCACCACCTCACTCTTCGGCCCGAGATTGTTCCAGCCGATAGATTTATGATTTCAGGACAAATTGAGGTTTTCAATTCCACTCAGCACTCTGAAAGCAATACGCTGGGTGAGTTTTGGGGTGGAGGAGGTCGTACGGCGGGATCAGGTAGTTCGCCCGAAGATGCCTACACTTTGCGCAGGTCCGTGGATCCAGGATTTCTTTACGTCAGTCAGCTTTATTTGGAATGGTTTCAGGATTTCGGCAAGCTCACCGTGGGCCGCGCACCCCTGGGTTTTGGCCTGGGTATGTCCTACAGCGAAGGTGATGGGCCTTGGGATCACTGGATGACCACGCGAGATGTGCTGTCTTACCAAATTCAAATGGGTAACTTTGCGATCACGCCCACCTATGCCAAGCTTTCAGAAGGGCATATTCAGAGCGAAGACGACATTAATGAATTTTTAGGTGAGCTCCACTACGAAAATGTCGACACAGGCCTGAGCGGCGGAGTGCTGTACCGCATGCGT
>CAYRIE010000162.1:0-4031 GCA_964424215.1 uncultured Pseudobdellovibrionaceae bacterium | reverse complement strand
ACGCTGTTCAGGAGCAGCACTCCTTGCTCGGCCCACTCTTTAAGGTAACCGTGCCCCGGATGCTCAAACCCCACGTCGCTTGAGAGCTCCTTGTAGATGTTCACCAGTGAGGGAGGTGGCTTAACTCCCCTCCGTACAGAAAAGCTTAAGCCGTGAGCCTGACCTGGGCCGTGGTAGGGATCCTGGCCCAAAAGAACCACCTTTACATCGGGAAAAGGGCAGGCATCCAGAGCAGCAAAGTACTCAGAGGGTGCGGGGAAGATAGTTGCACCAGCGTTCATTCTTTTGGTCAGGTAGGATTTCAACTCGGCCATGTAAGCAGAACTAAACTCCTTACTGAGGGCTTCCCGCCAGCTTTCGTGGATGTTAGGTGTGGGCTTTAAAATCTCCATGAAACCTTTCTTTGCCGAGGTGAAAGAATCATCATGAAGTTTCCCTTTATGCAATCACATCCCACCATCCAGGTGGCCATCGATCTTCTCGGGGCCGTTCTTTGCCGAAGAGATGAGTCAGGCCATCTACTCAAAGGGCGCATTGTCGAAACTGAGGCCTACCTGGGGCTCACAGATCCAGCTTGTCACAGCTTCCATGCACAGAGAACCCGGCGCGTTGAAGCGCTTTACCGTCCAGCGGGGCACTCTTACATCTATATGATCTACGGCATGTACTACTGCTTCAACGTGGTCACTCAAGATGAGAGCACGCCAGAGGCCGTCTTGGTGCGCGCGGTCGAGCCGCTAAGTGGAATTGAGATTATGAAAGCGCGTAGAAAAAAATCTTCCTTAAAAGACCTCTGCACCGGACCTGGAAAGTTGGCTCAGGCCTTCGATCTGGGCCCCGAACTCAATGGCCACCCCCTGGGTCAGCCCCCGCTTTGGATTGAAAAGGCGCCCACACGGCCCAAAGAAACCCTGCTGGTGAGCGCGCGGATTGGACTTTCGAAAAAGGAAGCTTCCTCTTTTTGGCCGCTGAGATTTTATTTAGAGGGCGCAATGGTTTCGCCCGCGAAACCTGCAGCAGCCTCCTATCACGAGGCTACTCAGTTAGAGGCCAAGCTCACTCAAGTGCTGAGCGGCAGGCCTTGGAGGCTTGCGTCCCTCAGTCGGCAAATGGGGAATCGAGCCTGAGGGCTGGATGCTTATTGAGCCTTTCAACTCCCAGGAACACTTCGCCAGTCTGCGTGAACGGATTGTAGACCACTTGAATGCTAACGTAGATGGCTGGTGTGACCCCAGCTTCGCGGCACTGGCCCGATAGATCCATCATCACACCCGAGTAACTGGCATACCAAGAGCTGCTTCTGTTAACCTCCAGGGTGGAGCGCGGAAGCTGCTTAGCCAGCCATGACTGGCAGCTGTGATCGGTGCCGTCGCCACCTAGGCGGTAAAGCAGCAGCCCGAGCATGCTCCCGGAAATGGTTCTTAGGTATTGTTCACGAGCCTGGGTTGTTGAGAAGTCGATGTCAGCGTAGGGAACCTGAAGGTAGTCGAAGGCCGAGTCCGCTGTGTACTCGACGATGTAGGTGTAGCTATCGAAGTTGATGAAGTCTTCTTCGACGTAATTTTTCTGGTACTCATAAATCTCAGCAAGGCTGTAGTACTGAATGGACCGAAGCTCAACCTCTTCGCTAAAGGTTCGCGGCTTGTACTGAATGGATCCTTTAATATCCGTAAGGGTCGGGTAGGTGCCGGGAGTGATAAAGGCCATTGCCGCTTGAGACAGAATCAAACAGATGCCTAACAAAAAGACTTTTCTTAGACTCATTGCTCACTCCCCTTTTCAATGTTCCAAAATCCCCTGAAGACCTTTGAGAATTTATGTCAGAGGAGAGCGGCTTAGTAGCTCCCCAAGAATTTGTGAAATTATTGCAGAATCTTGGCCTAGTTCTTAGACACCCCTCCAGGGGCTCTGACCTTTGTATTTCTAGACCACATACCACCTAATTTACACTTGACCTACACTCTTTGTACACTTAGTTTGGGAGAAACCGCAAGGAGACCCAAGCTGTGCCCAACCTCTGGCCCCTGACCGAAAAAGAACAACAGATCCTGCGCTATCTAGAGCAGTGCATGCGCCAAGAGGGCGTTGCCCCCACCTACCGTCAGGTCCAAGAGCACTTTGGTTTTAAGTCCATCAACTCGATTCAAAAATACTTTCGGCAACTGGAAGAAAAAGGCTATGTCCGCCAACAACAAAACAAAAAGCGATCGGTGGTGATCCTTCAAAGTCCCGATGCTCTTCAAAAGCGCTATCAAGCAGGAGCTTCCAAACGCGCCGTAAAGAGTGACGCTCCGTTAGAGCTTCCTCTTTTAGGAAAGGTGGCGGCAGGTCTTCCCCTGGAGCGGCTGATTCACAACGAACACATGGAGGTGCCGCGCCACCTGGTCCGGCGCCCTGACAGCAGCTTTATCCTTCAAGTCGAAGGAGATTCGATGGTGGAAGATGGCATCTTTGATGGAGATTTTTTAATCATCCAGGAGCAGCGCCTCGCCTCCAACGGTCAAATTGTAGTCGCGGTGGCCGACCAAGAAGCCACGGTCAAGCGCTTCTATTTGCACAACCCGAAGGATTTAAAGCGCCGATCTCAAGAGCCCACTCAACCCATAGAGCTTCGCCCGTCCAACTCAACAATGAGCTCTTTTTGGTATGCACCCGAACAGGTCGAAATTCGCGGAGTTGTCGTTGGCCTGATTCGACGTTTTTAAAATGGGAACTAGGATGAAAGAAAATCGAAGTCTTCTTGAAGTCCGAAACCAACTCTCTGGCCAGCTGCTGAAGGCCCAGGAACTCCGCCCCCGAAAGGGATTTGCCACGGGTCTTCAGCAGCTGGACAACTTTCTGCTCTGGCAGGGTCTGCCCCTAGGCCACCTTTCC
Organism: uncultured Pseudobdellovibrionaceae bacterium; assembly: GCA_964424215.1. Taxonomy (GTDB): domain Bacteria; phylum Bdellovibrionota; class Bdellovibrionia; order Bdellovibrionales; family JAGQZY01; genus CAYRIE01. The sequence goes on along the minus strand of CAYRIE010000162.1, from coordinate 1,157 downwards.
CTCTTCCACGGTGAGGTGGGAACGGGCAGGACCTCCCTGTGGTTGAAAGCGGCTCTGGAAATTTTAAAGGGTGGCGGCTGGTGCTGCTGGATCAGCAGTCAGCATCACTTGCACCCGCCCTCCTCCCAACTGGATCTAACTCGCCTTCTTATGGTCCAACCTCCCCCGGACCGTAAGAAGGTGCTTTTTTCTCTGCAAGAAGCCTGCTCCAGCCAGCTTTTTGATCTGATCGGCGTGGACGTCGATCCCTGTGAGATGACTCGCTCGGATCTGGTGCGCATGCAGAAGTGGGCGCGTCAGCAACAGATCGCGCTGGTGCTGATCAGCCGCACCCTTAAGTGGCCCGCAGAGCTTCTCAGTGTCATCGTCAATTTTAACTCCCCCCTGCTTAAGGTTGAGCGGGCTCTTCATCGCCCAGTTCCTTACTTTGTTAAGAGGCTCCACCATGAGAACCCTATGCTTGAAATTTTCCCGCTCCCCCGTGAGCAGCTCTCAAGCTGAGCTCTTTTTATCGCTCAGCCCCTTTTTAAACTTTCGTGGGCCCTGGCTTTTTATGGAAGTGGCCTCAACAAGTCATCTCCAGGGGGGCGAGGAAAAGCTCGTACAAAGAGTGCTAGAAATCGCTGACTCATCGGGCCTCTCCCACGAAAGGTGGGCGCTCACCAATTCACCATCTGTTGCCCAGGCGCTGTGTGAGTATGCCCCTTTTCAAATCGTTTCAGCATTGGAAGAAAAAGAGGCTCTCAAAGGCTTGCCACTTGAGGCTCTTTTAAGTCTGGAAGGCTTGGACGCGTGGACCGAGCTTTCGCCCTTAAGAGGCTGCGTGGAGTTTTTCTATGCATTGGGCTTTCACCAGCTGGGCCAGATTTTAGATGTCTCGGCTGAAAACTTTCAGTGGCGCTGGGGAAAAATCGGCCAGACCCTGTGGCGTAGGCTCCACCAAAAAGAGGAGCAAAAGTTTGCGTTCTTTATACCTCAGAGCCCTTTAAGAGATTACGCCCACCTGGATCATTCTCTTGAGAGCCTGCCCTTGATTCTGATCGAGCTTCGAAAAATTTTGCAGCGACTGATTTTGCGCATGGAAGCCAGGGGCCTTTGGGCTTGGCGGTGGAACTTTGTACTCCACTGTGAGTTCTCAAAGGCGCAGCATAAGATCT
>CAYRIE010000161.1:0-4036 GCA_964424215.1 uncultured Pseudobdellovibrionaceae bacterium | reverse complement strand
CATCGTCTACTTAGACGGCGTCATGTCAGCTCTTGGGCGAATGGACACGACCGACCTGGAGGAGAGGTCTCTTAAGGAGCTGGCTGGCTTTAAGAGTCTTGTCACTGAAATCCTAAAAAAGGAAGCTTCCGAGGCTCCGCCGGAGGTGCGCCTTTCCGCAGCCACCAACGGTGTGGAGCTTGAAACCAAGTTGATTCGGTTTGGCTATCTTAAAAAGTACTTCCAAAGTGATAGCTTCGTTGAGCTCTATAACTCCGTGACAAGAGAGAACATGGTGGAGCCCATTGCGTTCTTTGCGGCAGCTCTTGCGGGCCTGATTGCCTCGCTTGCGGTTGTGGCCTCCTGGTTTATCGCAAGCCCCGAGGCTCAGCGCAGCCTCCAGGTGATCACCACGGTTATCTTTTTTCTGACCGTCATTTATATCCTTCGCGACAGGGTGAAGGAGCACTCTAAAAAGTACCTCACGCAGCGACTCAGTTCGGTCATCCCGGACCGCAAAGCAGACGTGAAGCACCAAGGAGAGCGGCTCGGCCAACTTAAAACCTGGGTGGAAGTGAATCCAAACAAATTAGAAACTCCCGAAGTGGCCGATGAGCGGCGCAGAGCTTCTATTTTTAGAGTGGACCAGATGGTTCCAGAGGATCTGCTGGTGGTCCGGCGTACCTTTTTGTTCGACGCCTTCTCGACTGACAAAACCGAAACTAAGCCTCACCTTCATGACATCGTCCGCATCAACTTGCAACGCTATCTGAAGTACATGCATGAGCCCAAGGCCTCCATGACCCTGGTGACCTCAGAGGGCGGCATTGAGAAAATTGCCACCCAAAGGGGCTACGTTTTATTTTTGGTCGTGGTTTTAAAAGTGGGAGCTCCTGATTCAGAAAGACCCACCCACAGAAGCATCAAGACCTTTCGAGTGCATCTGAATAAAGACGGTATTCAGCGGCTTGAACTGGTGGCCAAGCACCGCGATCAATTCACAACCAAACAGAGTCTAAGATCTAGAGTGATCGCTAGGCTCCCTGGTCTTTAGCTGCGGCCTTGGTGGCGCGGTATTGATCAATCATCCAGCCTCTTAGGAAGCTGTTTTCCGTATCCCCTAAACCAAAGAATAAAAAGTAGTTCAAATACCTGTCTTTGCTGTCGGGGTCCTTTTCTGTATCTACGCATTTGGCCAAAAAGATCTCAAACTGCTGGTTTTTAGTGTTCCAAAACGAAAAGTAGCGGTACCTGCCCGGCGTGATCGACCGCGCATAAGGAAGAACAAGGCTCACTTCATTGACCTGGTTTAAGGCCACCAGCACAGCTGACTGGACCCTAGCCTCGCTCGCTGCCACGTGCTCTACGGGCCGCTCTCTTTTGGGCTTTAAACCCGAGACGTACTCGGACACCTTGAGCGTTAAATAGCGGTGATCGACCACTTGAACGAAGGTGGCATCAAAGGCCTGGTCCCGATCGGCTATGTCCTTATCCACTACGGCCTTGGTGGCCAGCTTAAACAGTCTTAAGTAGCCGCCCGAGTGAAAGTCTGCTTTGATCATTTTTTGACGGAGCGTTTCCCAGTACTGAAAGTCACGTCGGTCGGCAATTCGCTCACTGACAAACACAGCGCCCAAGGGTTTCACAAGATCGCTCTTATGGCCCACGTACCGGGTGACTTCTTCTTCAGTGGCGAGCCTCATCTTAAAGGACATCACCTTCTCTTCGACCTTGCGTTCACAAAGGGAGATTACACAAGGCGCGTTCTCCACCATAATCTTCATTGTGAACACCTGAGATTCATCCGCCTGACTCCAGAACTCAGTAAGGCCCACTCTCTCCTCGGGCTTTAGCTGGGACAAAAGGAGTGATTTGATGGAACTTAACTGGTTTTTCGAAATCCCAAAAACATCTCCTTCAGCTTCCGCCTTCAAAAAACCATCAGTGGCGTGGTTGAACTGAAGTACCACAGAACCTTCGGAAAATAATTCCTGCTGTTGAGCCACCAGCTCCTGAGCGCCGTACTCAGGATCAACATTGATAAGAAAATCCACGAAATTGCCAAAAGTTTTAATGGAAAGATTGCTATAGGATTCCTCAAGCTGCTCTTTGAGCTGATGGCTCGCTGTTTTATCCTCTGAAAGGATAACAATCCCCACAGGTGAGCCCTTGCCCGAAGCGGCTTCATCGCGGGCGTTTTCACCTGTGATCTCCTCTAGCTTGCTGCGCACCGATCTAATGTGATTAGAGTCCACGCCTACAAACTTTAGGCCCACCTCATACTGCCCCTCATACTTGGCCGAGGGAATCGACTCGCCGACAGTTTTTGCAAGCAGCCCGTCTTTGGGGCGGTTGTTGAAAAAGTCTGAGCCATAGTACTTCGCAAGGCGCCCCTCAGGTAAAGGCCGGCTTGCTAGAACCTTAAACCCGGTTTCGGATAACTCAAGGGCCTGAATGTCTTTGCGCATTTCGATCAAAGTGTGAGGAGCTTCTTTGTAAAGCTCGACCTTGTTGAGCGCCTCTTTACCATACAGAGCCCAAGTGATTTTGGCTTTGCACACCACCTTATCAAAGGGCTTAAACAGGAAGTTACTAATGAAGAGCTCTTTATAGTCGTCTAAAGCGAAGGTCTCGTCGGTTTCATTAACGACAAAAAGTGCGGGCAGAAAAGGTGCCCCCTCGGCAAGGTGCTCCTTTAGTTTCAGAACCTGACTCATTTTGACAAGAAGCTGCTTATGCTGAGCTCCCAAAATCCTGTGGTTCGCTATCAGTAGAACGACCCTGTCGCTCTCCTTGAGCGCCCTAACAGTAGGCCGCTCACGCTGCGGCGGGGCCCTTTGCCCTTCAGGAGTTTCCTCAGGCGGAAGCTCGCCTGCTCCAGAATTTTCACCCTCCTGGCTCACCTCTTCACTCTCAGGCGGATGGATAAAGCCGTACCGAAACCAAGACGCAAATTCTTGGAACGATCGAAACCTGAGCGGCTCGATCTCGGGGTCGACATCGCCCAAATACTCTCTCAGAGTATGATAGACGGTGTTTCTATCCTCTAGGATCAGTGCAAATCTCACCCCTATATTGTCTCGCGGCATAATTTGTTTAGCAATAGGCGCTTAGCGCCACAGGCCTAGGGCTGGCATCACCCCGAAGGGGCCGTCTTAATGTGAGAAAATGATGTTTTAAATGGTACCCGGGACAGGACTTGAACCTGCACACCTTGCGGCACTAGATCCTAAGTCTAGCGTGTCTGCCAATTCCACCACCCGGGCATAAGCTATTTCGAGATCAGTTTCTTATAATCTGCGGCTTTCATCAGGTTGGCCAGCTCTTTTTCGGATTCCATTTCGATGCGGATCAGCCATCCTTGATTCATTTGGTCGTCGTTGAGAATTCCTGGATCCTCAATGATCTCCGTGTTCACTTCGATGACCGTACCTGAGACCGGGGCCAGCAAATCACTTACAGCCTTCACACTCTCAACCACACCAAAAGCTTCGTTCTGGGTAACCTTGGAGCCCTCATCTGGAAGCTCAACGTAAACAATTTCACCCAGCTGGTTTTGCGCAAATTCAGTGATGCCAATGGTGACGATGTTCTCGTCCACTTGAGCCCACTCATGATCCTTGGTGTAGTAATTTTCTTCTGGAACAACAAAAGCCATGACCGAACTCCTATTCCTTACGATGCACAAAAGGTGTGGGCACAACCCGTGCGCGCACTTTTCTGCCTCGAATGTCCACTGCCATCAAAGTGTCTACCACACCCATAGACTTTTCAACATAGGCTATGGCGATGGATTTTTGCAAAGTTGGCGAAACAGTACCACTTGTTACTCTTCCGATTTCTTTATTGTCAAAAGAAAAGACCTTATAGCCCGCACGGGCGATGCCTTTTTCCTCTAAGATCAGGCCTACAGACACGGGCAAATCACCTGCAGCCTTTGCCGCCAGCATGGGCTCTTTTCCCAAAAAATCTTTAACTTTGGGCTTAACCACCCACCCGAGCCCCGCAGCGTAAGGGTTGATGTCCTCGCCGAGCTCCTGTCCATACAAGGGGAATT
>CAYRIE010000160.1:0-4057 GCA_964424215.1 uncultured Pseudobdellovibrionaceae bacterium | reverse complement strand
CGCCAACTTTCTCCCCTCGCCTGGGCTGATCCGTAAATGCCGTCACCCCCAAGGTCCCTTCGTCAGAGTCGACTCCTACATCTACCCTGGCTACGAGGTGCCGATCTATTACGACCCGATGATCTGCAAAGTCATCACCTGGGGACGCACGCGGGACCTGGCCGTTCAGCGGATGCAGCGAGCCCTCACGGAATTCACGCTCACTGGAATTCGGACCAACATCATCCTTCACAAGTCGATCTTAGAGCATCCGAAGTTTTTGGACGGCTCCTACACGACCCAATTCTGTGAAAACGACCTGGTGGTCACCGAACCGGTGCTGTTTCGCTTCGTCGACGACGAAGTGTTCCTGATCTCAGCAGCCCTTCAGGCTTTTCAAGATCAAAAGCGCAAAGACCGCAACGAGACCCAGCCAGAAAGCCAATGGAAGAAGATCTCTCGCATGGAAAGCACGAGGTAAGCTGTGTTTTTTGAAGCCGAAGTTAATTCCAAGAAGTACTTGGTGACTGTACAGGAAGAGCGCAAGACCTGGAAGATCGGGTTAAAGCGGGAAGACCAAGACTGGATCCACTACAGCATTGATCGCAACCATTACCAGGAGCTTGAGAACACGGTACTTTTTCTTTTTAAACACAGCTCCTACATCATGGATGTGATGGGTCAAGGCACCCAGTACGAAGTGTTCACCAGGGGCTCTTACCGCACGGTTCAGATTTATAACGATGAGATGATCCTCCACGAGAGCCTTAAAGATTCCGGGTCCATGGGCAATGAAACCTACCTCCGTGCCGGGATGCCGGGAAAAATCATGAAGGTCATCGTCAGCAAAGGTGAGAAGGTTCAAAAAGGCCAACCCGTTCTGATCATGGAAGCCATGAAGATGGAAAACGAAATGCGCGCCTCCAGGGACTGCCTGGTCAGCGAGATTTTCGTGGAAGAGGGCCAGGGTGTGGAATCTGGTGCCGACCTTATGGCTTTTGAAGATTTGCCCGACGGGGCTAATTGAGCCTAAAAACGCACTTAAGTTCTTAAAATGACACGTGTTTCATATAGATTCATAGCTGTCTCATAGCGACATTTATCGGCAACGATTTGTACAATTGCCTGGAAATTCCCGCAGCAGACTCCCTTAAAAGCCATCTGACTGGCACCCGGCTTGCTCTAGGTTAGAGCATGATAAGGCTGTCTCATATTCCTTTAAAGTGGCTCCAGCTCTCGATTCTAGTGACCCTCCTCGTGAACGGCGCTCTGATCCTCACCCTCCAGGCGGGGGGTCTTGGAGAAATGCTCGCCAAAGAAGCTGACGAGCTCAGCTGGCTGGGAGTTCCCTACGCCAAGGACACGGGCACCTATGATCTTTTCGGTTGGAACCTTCCCACGCCAGAGCAAATGGAATCCGGCGATTTCGGGGGCAGCTGGCTTTTGCCTTACCGCTTAGACGTTCCTAAAGTTCTTTACACCTCTGATGAGATCCTAGCTGACTCTGAAGGCCGCATCTCTGAGGGCTTTCTCATTGCAGACAACATGAAGGACCGCGTAGGGTTCTGGTTTGATATCTATACCAAATACGATTTTGAGCACCGGGTGATTCACCACTCCCGCTATCCTTGGCTGGTTTTTGAAGTCGTGGATATAACGCCGGAGATGGAGGGCAAGGGCGCTCGCTGGTACCGAATTCAAAAGGGCGAGAAGCGATCCGCCGCTCGCCTGGCGGAAATCCGCCGAGCGCTCCGCAACCTACCGCATAAAAAGAAGTCCCGATGGACTCAGCAAGAAAAAACCTGGGCGGCCTCACTGAACAAACTGCCGGGTCGATCCTTTGCTAGAAAAGCCAGCTTTGCGGCCTCAAGTCTTCGCACCCAGACTGGCCAGAAAACTCAGTTCAGAGAAGCTCTCATTCGCGGCGAAGAGTACTTTCCTGCTATGGCCGAAATCTTTGAAACCTACAATCTTCCGATCGAACTCACCCGTTTACCCTTGGTAGAAAGTAGCTTCAACCTTCACGCAACCAGCAAGGTGGGGGCTTCCGGCGTTTGGCAAATCATGCCTCAGATCGGCGGGCGACTGATGAAGGTGACCAGCACTATTGATGAGCGCCTCTCTCCTTTGAAATCAACACACCTGGCAGCCCGGCTGTTTAAAGAAAACTATCAGATCCTCTATAAGCGTTGGCCCCTGGCCGTGACGGCCTACAACCACGGTCCCGGAGGAGTGCGAAAGGCTTCGCGTGCGGCCGGCTCAAGAGATCTTGGACAGATCATCGCAAGGTATCAAAGCAAAAGGTTCAGTTTTGCCACCTCCAACTTTTATGCCTGTTTCCAGGCAGCGCTCCATGCTGAAGTTTATAAGGATCACCTTTTCCCCGGGATGATTTTAAAGGAGCCTTTAAGTCTTAAGGAAATAAAGCTGACCAAAAGAACCCGGCCCTCTCATTTTCGGGTCCAACATCAGGTTTCAAAAGATGAGCTGCATCGGCTCAATCCCGACCTGAAAAAGCTGATTGATTCCAACGGTTGGCTTCCGACGGGCTTAAAGGTCTACATTCCAGCGCCTCTTCCGATCGCTCAGAACGACGCCTCTAGCACTGGCTCCTAGTAAGCGCACACAGCGGTGGTTTGAGCCTCAAGGTAAGCTAGGCATGAGGAGTGCTCACCGGTGCTGTAATAGACTCGAACCTTGCGCAGACCTTCCCCCACATTGAGGATCAAGTAGCTTCCGCCGGGAACTCCCTCACGCGCGTCCAGCATGGGCTCCCCTTGGGCATCTAGGTAGACAACACGGCCTGAGGCACTCTCATCTACTTCATCTACCTCAACTACGAAATTGGAGGCCGCACCAATCCAGCCCAAAACCTGGCCCTTATCGGCGCCGGGCCATTCGCCCAAGCGCTGATACGTGCTCTGCAACCAACGTGTGTCGAGCACAGGCAGCTCAAGTGAGGAGTTCTCTCTAAGGGCCGTGTAGGTCATAGGTTCGGTGCCGTCCCAGCCGTCGGCCACGACAAAGAGTGGATCGTAACCTTGAGGCAGGCTGAGCCGTGCGCGTGAGGTGTAATCGGGCGTCCACAGCTTTTCGCTCGCTAGCACCCTGGTGCTCATAGGAACTTCGCGGTCGCCGGGGAAACTGCGAAAGGTCACGTCAACGGTGAGGCGAGGTGCCATCTCCAGCTCCACAAACGTCACACTCGCCAAGCCCACGGGTAGAACTTTTCGCTCTAGGGCCCCGCCCAGCCGAACCTGCACGGCCTCTAATCCTGCTGGAAGTCCCACAAAAGCAAAGTAGCCCGACTCACTGGTGTGGTCTTGCTGCTCTACGGGCCGGCCCCTTTTATCCAGGTAAATCGGCTTAACCTTAAGATCAAACAAACTCACCACAGCTCCAGAGCGCGGCTCCCCATCCTCTATCACCCGTCCAAAAACAATTCCCTGATCCTTTCTGGATGGAGCTAAGGCGTTAGCAAAGTCATCACTAAGGAGCGGCACCTTTAGGGGGAGTCCCTCCGTGCCGTAGGTCAAAGTGGTGCGGTAGCCTTTTTTTGAAAGCCTTAAAAGGGCCTGGGAGCCAGGAGCTACATGGACATCCAAGTAGCTGCCATCGGGCATGGACCTTAGGTAATCGTCAAAACCAGCGTAATCGATACGGACATCGCCAAGGGGGGCCGAGGCGTTCTTCTTCACGGAGGCTTCAAAGTCGTACACTTTTCCAAGAAAGCCTTGTTGAACGGGCTCGACAAACAAACTTAAATTCGTAACTTTAAACTGATCGGTGAAAATCTGATCGAGCGGGATGTCGCCTTGCCCCAGGATGTGGCCGGCAGAGTCTCTAAGCTCAGCGCCAAGGGTGCCTTTAAGCTCCCCTACATAAATCTCAAACTCACCACGGTCATAATGCACAAAACCTACGTCCACACGCTGACCGCCATGCTCGCGGAAAACCAGGAGCTCATCCGATGCGGAGGTCAGCGCCAGACCGGGCTTAAATTCCAGGCGGCCGGAAAGTTCATGGGCTTTGTCGCGGAAGCTGCTGGCCATCTCAAACACTTCAGGTTCAGGTGATC
>CAYRIE010000159.1:0-4104 GCA_964424215.1 uncultured Pseudobdellovibrionaceae bacterium | reverse complement strand
GTCAGCAAAGAGACCAGCTGCGCTGGGCTGAACTGATTGTCCCGAGTCAATCCCGAGGGGTTGGTGAAGACAAAAGACCCCTTGTCCCAGCCCTCCAGTGTGGTCAAAAACTTCTGACTGCGAGAGATCCCATCAGCTAAAGTCCCACTCCCACCAAGTTCGGCTGACAGATTCTTCATCAACATCTCAGCGACAAAGTTGTTGCTCCACTTCTGCATGTCATAAACGAGCAGCGGGAGAGTTTTCCCCTCATGCTGAGCGACCACATGGGTGCTCGCCGGAGCCTTTCCTTTTTGTACACCGCCGGTCACTTCAATTCCGCGCTGAGCTAAAAACGACTTCAGCTGATGACCCGACCAGAGCGCGGGGTCCCTGATGCTGCGGTAGTAAACCTTTTCTTCTTTGCCCAGGGGAAAGCTCCCTTTGACCACCACCTTCTCAAGACCACCCGGGGCGGCCTGAAGCACAATATCCACCCGCTCAGCACTCTTAGTGGAGCCGGTCACAGCAGCGTTCTCAAGTTGCAGATAGCCAGAAGGAGGATCCAGGTGGACTACAGCCGGCGCGCCAGCTTTACTTCCCGGCCGAACATACACATTCACCGAGTTCCAGTTGAAAGACATCGCGCCAACAGGTGCGTCGTAGGCCCTTTGAACCCTTGTGTCCAAACGGGTGTCGGAGAAGTAGCCGCCTTGAAAACGGGATTCGTCCACAATGATGGCGCCTTCAATTTTGCGAACACCTGTCCGGTGGAAGTGGTTCACCAGAACCCACATGCCCTCAGAGGTGAAGCTCGGGTCCCCGCCGCCTTTGAGATAAAGATTTCCTTTGTGAGTGGCCTGGGGAGAGGCGCCCTCTACGAGAAGCTCCGTTTTAAAGGCTGTTTCACGAGGCAAAAGGTTGAGAACGGCAGAAGCTGTCACCAACTTACTTAAAGAGGCCGGCACGAAGGAGGATTTTTCTTTCCAGGCGCCCACTTGCTCTCTTTTGTCCAAGTTGTAGACCAACCAACCTGCATGCTCTTTGCTGAGCTTGTGAGTCTTCAGGATGCGATCAAAAAGCTCATCATAGCCCTCTGCCTTCGCAACGAAGGGCAGAAGAAGAAATAAGAGGACAATACCCTTTTGCATAAATCCATTATAGATTAATTTCCTGAGGTAGAAAGCGATTCACACCTGCGTCTCGACTATTTTTTTGGAGCCCCTATGATTTCTCGAACATGGATCTTTCTTCTAGTCCTGATCTCCTTGACTTCGGTCCAATGCACACGCTCCACCGAGGCTTCAAAAGATCTGGATGCTCTCTACATAGCGATCGGAGCTCCACCCCAAACTCTCGATCCACGCAGCGCCACAGATGCCACCGGCATGCGCCTTGGCCACCTGCTGTTCTCCTCTCTGGTGCGCTTGGGACCGAACTTAGAAATTGTCGGCGAAGCCGCAAAAAGCTGGGAGTACCTAAAGGCCGACACCACGTACAGATTCTACCTTCAGAAAGACTTAAAGTTCAGTAACGGCCGAACCCTCACAAAGGAAGATTATTTATTCTCCTTATCAGAGTACCAAAAGCCGGGAAGCCCCTTCCACGCTGCGGGAAAGATCATTCAAGAGGTCTCGTACGCCGAAATCGAAGGGGAGCCTGTCTTGAACATAAAACTGGCGGAGTTTTCTGCTACTTTTCTTACCGATCTGACACCGATGAAGATCCTCCCCCAGGAGGAAATCCAAAGCGGCCAAATGGATTTCCGCAAAACACTCATAGGCTCTGGCCCCTATGAGCTTGTGGAGTGGACGGACCAGCAGCTCACTTTGAAAAAACGGAGCACCCCCTACGTAACTCCTCGCATGGATCGGCTGCTCTTTAAGATAGTGCGTGATGACACCACTCGGATGCAGCGCTTGCTGCGTGGAGAAATCGATGTGGTGCAGGCAGAAATGCCTTTAGATAAGGTTCAGACGTTTAAAAACCAGCCCGAAGTGTTCAACGTCTATGAGTACCCGGGCCTTTCCATGACCTATCTGCTCGTCAATCTTAAGGATCCTGTACTGTCTCAGCATTCGGTTCGGCAGGCCCTCGCCCACGCTTTGGAGACCGAGGAGATCATCAAGTACAAGTTCAACGAACTTGCTGAGCCGGCAACATCTATCTTGTCGCCCCAAAACCCCTACCATCACAGCGGCCTGACTCCCTACCGCCACGATTTGGAAAGAGCCAAGCAGCTTCTTTCTGAGGCCAATTTGCCCGAGGGAGCCAGCGTGACTCTTAAAACCAGCAACGCGCCCGCCGTGGTGGACCACGCAAGAATCCTTGCCTCGCAAATTGAAAAGTTGGGCCTGAATCCGAAACTTCAGTCCTTTGAATGGGGCACCTTTTATAGCGACATCTCTAAGGGAAACTTTCAGGTGGCGCTTATGAAGTGGGTGGGTGCTACGGATCCGGACATTTACCGCATTGCTTTTCACAGTAAGGAGCTACCACCGGGACGCAACCGAGGCTCCTATGTGCATCCGCATCTGGACCGGCTCCTGGATGAGGGTGTGCTGCTGGAGGACGTGACGGCTCGAAAGCTCCATTACCAGAAGGTCCAAGAAATCGTTCACCAAGACTTACCCATGATTCCCCTGTGGTATGAAAAGCAAGTGGCCATCGCTCGCACATCGGTGACAGGCTTTGTGCCCTCAGCCAGCGGAGACTTCAGCGGCTTCATGATGTCCTCTAAAACCCAGTCCAAGGAATAGCTTACGACGGGCTTGGCCAAGGAAATGTTCTCCCTCTAGTGGCGCCCAGATACACTAAAAGCCTATGACCAAACGCGACTGGGTTTTCACGCTCCTACCTCTTTTTGCTACCTGGGGGGTGGACCGCATCACAAAGCTGATGGCCCTCACCATTCAGGGCATCGAATTCTACGGTCCGGTGGGACTGGTCCTTCACTTTAATCGCGGTGCCATGCTGGGGCTTTTTTCAGACCTCCCCCCCCTGCTAAGGATTGTTTCCTTGTCCACGGGTGGTGCCTTTCTCTTAGTTGCCTACGCCATCATCCAGTTTTTGCTACCGATTAAGTCCCTGACTTTAAGGGTCGGCCTGTCTCTTCTAATGGGGGGAATCCTTGGCAACGTCGCCGACCGCATCGCCTGGGGTTATGTGGTTGATTTTCTAATTCTGGGAACCATTTCCACCCACACCCCGGCATTCAACATCGCCGATGCGGTTCAGTGGGCGGGCTACGGCATGATCGTATGGGCCCTGGTGAAAGAGGGTGAGATCCTTTGGCCCAGCGGCAACATCCGCAAACAGTACTGGGTCAATATGCGGTACCAACTCAAGTACTGTTTCACTCTGATGGGTGTAGGCTTGGCCTTCTCGGTGATCGCCGGGATTTACTCGTACACTTTTCTCAGGGTCGTCATCATTGATTTGGTGGGCGAAAACAAACGGATCCTCGGACAATTCCTCACACCTTATCTGTTCACTTTCGTGCTCGTCAGCCTAGGGTTTTCGGCCATTTTATTTCTCTTAGGGAGAATCCTATCCCACCGGACGGCGGGGCCACTTTATGCATTTGAGAGATATCTTCAGGATATTATTTCCGGCAAGGTCCGGCCGCTGAAGCTACGCAGTCACGATGAGTTCAAGCATCTAGAAGACCTTGCTTTAGAGCTGAGCACAAAGCTGCAGCCCCATATGACCGCCGAAGATGCGCAAGAGCCTCCGCCTGATGAAAAGGGCACAGAACGCAAGAAGGCCTAATCACTCAAACGGGCGAACGGCCGTGACCTTCTCAAGGAAGTAGCGCTTTGGGTAGGAGGTCCGCTCATCTCTTCCAACAATGAAATCACCTTGGGGGTTTCGAACCAGGCCGTCAGGGTAGATCATTCGTTCACGCCCCGGCCTGCTGCCGCCGCCATAAACAATGAAGACGGGAGTGCGGTGCTCAATAGCTCCCACCAGATGCTTTCCTTTATCACCCAAAGCTGTGATGGAAAATCTGTTCCACGGCAGCTCAACACCCTGATGAGAGATCAGATCTTTAAGGGGCGGCTCGGCAGCCCGCTTAAAACATTCAAGAGCCAGGTGAAGACAGCTTAGGGAATCATCCAAAGC
>CAYRIE010000158.1:0-4114 GCA_964424215.1 uncultured Pseudobdellovibrionaceae bacterium | reverse complement strand
CATCAATAAAGATGATACAAGGGGCGTTCTTTTTACCCTGCTCAAAAAGGTCTCGCACCCGAGAGGCACCCACACCCACAAACATCTCAACGAAATCTGAACCGGAGATGGTGAAAAACGGCACGCCCGCCTCGCCTGCCACCGCGCGCGCAAGTAGGGTCTTACCGGTTCCGGGAGGTCCCACCAGGAGAACACCCTTAGGGATTCTGCCTCCAAGTTTAGTGAACTTTTTAGGATCCTTAAGAAACTGAACGATCTCCTCTAGGTCCTCTTTGGCCTCATTGACGCCAGCAACTTCCTTAAAGGTGACCTTGTTCTTACTCTCGGTTAGCAGCTTGGCCCGGCTTTTGCCAAAGCTCATGGCCTTACCGCCTCCGGCCTGAATCTGCCGGAAAATAAACATAATCAGAATCACCATCAGAAGAATCGGCAGATAGTGCACCAAGAAGGTCTGCATAAAGCCGCCCTCTGCGGCCTTTTCGTACTGGGCGTACTCACCGATAGCGCGAAGCTCATCATAGACCTTCTCTGGAGGCGCGATGATTTCAAATTCCGCAGCGCCGCCAAATTCGTCCACGAACTCGGCTTTCATCTTTCCAGTTACGGTCTGAGCGTCAGCATTGATAACGATGCTTTTGGCATCGACTTTATTTTCTTTGATAGCCTCAATGAATTGAGGGTAGTTGAAGCTCTCAATCATGTTTTCCTGGTTGTCCTGGACGTACCGGAACATGATTGCAAGGGCCACAACCACTAAGAGCCAGAATGACAGCCCTTTAAAGCTTGAGCGCATAATTTTTCCTTTCACTACCGAATCAGATTAACATTCGGGGAAACTGTTCTCAACGTGAGAAGTCGTATCGGGGTTATTTACCGATCTCTCTGGTCACTTTTACTTTGAACGGGGACACTTCCCAGACCAACCCGCGAGTTGAAAATTTGTATTCCTTTTGAGGGTTGTCAAGGCGCTTCAAAACTTCGAGCAGTTGAGCACGGCTGAACTCAACCCCTGGCAGGTCCTGAAGCCCCCAAACCAGCGCCTGGAGCCGCTCAGAAGGATTTAAAGACTCCCACAGCCTGCGGTCCCACTCACCCGGAGCTAAGATGCCGAAAGCCGGATTGTCCCGGCGCATTAACTCTGTTTCCACCACCACCTGTTCAAGAGACTGGGCCAATTTCGACACTGCACCAGGACGGCTTGACTCTAAATCAGGCAGCCAGCTATTTCTCATCCAATTGCGAAGACCATGGCCAGGGTCGGAATTTGTAGGATCTTCTTTATAGCTCAGTTGACGTTGGTCCACGTATTCTGTCAGCTCCGTGCGTGAGCGCTGAACAAAGGGCCTGAGAAAAATTTCGGACCTGAACTTAAGTGAACTAAGACCTTCCAGCCCGCAGCCGCGTACCAGCTGAATGAGACGAGTTTCAAGTAGGTCCTGTTGATGATGGGCCGTAAGTATAGCATCTAGGTCCAGCGCCTCTTTGAACTTAAAAAGAGCCGATCTACGCACCTTTCTAAAATCAGCCTCGGATTTTAGAGGCTCTCCCTGATGATGAAAAATCTGAAGCTCCATGGAGCCCTGCTCGGCCCAAGCTCTTACGGTATCCACCGAGCTGCTACGAAAGCTCTCTACCTCTGGTTCGGGATCGGGACCGTGGTGAACGTGCAAAAGCTGACAGCTCCAGCCAAGGGCTGATGAAACCTGAGCTAAAACTCCAAAGAGGGCCGCAGAGTCCCCTCCTCCTGAGACCGCAAGACCTACGCGCTTAATTTCTGGAAGCTCTTTAAACTCTTGATAGACTTGATGATCTAGGTTCAGCCAGGACATTATTTCACTTCAATATGGGGGTCCGAATCCTCCGAACTGAGCTTCGTTGAAACAGCCAGTTCCTTTTGGCCGGTGTCCTTTCGAGAAATACTCACCTCAGCGCTGATTTGAAACTTATGAGTTTCAACAAAACGTGAGGCCTCTTTAACGAAATCAATCTTTGAGATCATCCGCACCACTTCGTTAGAGATCTTATCGAGCATCTCTTGTTTGGACTTTCCCGCTCCCTTAAGGAGCCCCTGAATCACATCGCGGGGAAGTTTTAAATCCTTAACCAAATGCTTTAAGGTCTCTTCGGTCACAAAGGCCGCAGATACGCCAAAGGCTAAAAGCTTTTTGGCAGCCTCTGTGAAGCTGCTCTTGGATGGATCTGAGTCCAGAGAATCCCAACTGTCTTCCGTATCTCTAGTGGAATCAACCATGCAGCTCCTCCACACGTTTGTGAAAGGCGCTCATCATCGAGCGCAGGTTCACCGTTTGTAGCGTCTTTACGATGGGGCCAGGTACAAAAATACCAAAACCTATGTCCACGGTGTACTCGGCTTTGCACTTACCGTCTTGGTCCGCAAGCCGCCAAGAGCCGTCCAGATTTTTAAATATGTCGCCCTTCAGAAGTTTCCAGCTGGTTTCCACAGGGGGCTTAGATGTGATCTCAAGCACATAGGTGATCGATTTGATCACAGAGATCTTGTACTCGATGTGCTGAACGTCCCCTTCTTGCTTTAAAATCTTAACGGATTTTACCTCATCCATAAACTCAGGGTACTTTTCGTACTCCGAAATGATTTTATAGAACTGCTCCACTGAACACTGAAACACTTCTGTTTGCGACACCTTCGCCATGCTGTGACTCCTCTGATGAGAAAATAAGTTATTTCTTTTTAAACAAAGCTTCCGCGGCTGCTTTAAGCTTATCTTGCGCGCTCTCTTTTTCTCCTTGAGCTGCGGCGGGGGTGAAGTAGTCGCAGTAATTGGCCCGCTCTTTTTCGATCACCCGCTCCGCTGAGGGCTCGCGGCACTCATTGTAAGCTGCCCGGTCGTAGAACTGACAGTTCTTACACACATGAGCGTCTGCGCGGCAGTCGGGACACTCCTCCCGGTAGCTCAGCCGGCTCTCCTGGGTGTGCTCTCGCCTGCAGGAAAAACAGACCCAGATAACGGCCACTAGGCGCCCTCGCCCCTAAAGGGGCCCGGCTTGGTTTCAAGACGGTGCTGGGAATCAATCCAGCGCACCGTGCCCGATAAAGACCTCATCACCACAGAGTGCGTGCTGGCACGCCCGTTGGGCAAAAACTTTACGCCGTGAAGGAGAGGCCCATCAGTGATCCCGGTGGCACAAAACATCACCGGCCCACTGGCCAGATCCTCAAGTGAGTACATTTTTTCAGGGTCCACGCCCATCTTTTCTGCTCTTTCCATATCCTGCGTATCGCGAAACTTAAGCCGCCCCTGAAAATCACCACCCAGGCACTTTAAAGCTGCGGCCGCAATCACACCTTCAGGCGCACCGCCGGCTCCTAAAAGCACGTCCATACCCAACTCTTCATCAGCTGTTGCTATGGCGCCAGAGACATCACCATCGCCGATAAGTCGAATTCTGCAGCCCATTTTGCGAACGCTTGCGATCAGATTTTCGTGGCGCGGGCGATTTAAAATCACAGCGGTCACCTCAGTGACTTTTTTGCCAAGGGCTTTACCCACAGCTTCAATATTGTCCTCAACACTTGCGTCCAAGTGAACATGACCCTTAGCCCGTGGGCCCACGGCGATCTTATCCATGTAGGTGTCGGGTGCGTGCAAAAAGCCGCCCTTTTCAGCTACGGCAATCACGCTGATGGCGCCCACACCGCCCTGGGCACAAATCGTGGTGCCTTCCACCGGATCAAGTGCGATGTCCACTTCTGGATCATTGGTGTCAGCTCGCCCCACCTTCTCACCGATGTAGAGCATGGGAGCTTCGTCCCGCTCCCCTTCTCCGATCACCACCTGCCCACGCACGTTGATGTGATCAAAGGCCTGCCTCATGGCGTCGACTGCCGCCTGATCTGCAGCCTTCTCGTCCCCTCGCCCCATATATCGGGCAGAAGATAGAGCGGCCACTTCAGTGATTCTGACAAATTCTAGGGCTAGGTTACGATCCATATGAAGCTCCTATTCGGTAAGGATATCCTTACCGAATATGGACCGATCTGGCTAAGGGTTTTTAGCCAGCGAGGCCTGGTAGGAGCGCTCAAGGTGCCGGCGCAGCTTTTGCGCCACCTGTTCCATGATGACCTCAAGGGCTA
>CAYRIE010000157.1:0-4125 GCA_964424215.1 uncultured Pseudobdellovibrionaceae bacterium | reverse complement strand
CCGTGGCTGATCTGGAAAAAGGTGCGGTGAAGCTTGGCTCCTCCAACACCTTGGAGCTGGTCACTGAGGCCGGCACTCTCGTGAGGAACTTAGCCGATGTGCCCGAGGAGAAAAGTCCCTCTAAATGGAGCGGCGCTGTAAGTGGCGCCTTTCTAATGATTTTTTTCGCCCTGTTCTTCACTCAAAAAGAGATCCTTATAGACGCGGTGGAAGAGGTTGTAGAGCCTGAGCTCGTGGTGAAGATTGCTCCAAAAGAGCCTCCGAAACCGGTGGAGCTAGTGAACAGACCTACCACGACCAGGATGAACAGCCCTACCAATCAAAAGCCAACGGCAGTGACTCCAGCGGCTACGAACGTGCGGCGCATGGGTGCTCTAAGTGTCTTAGGCACGAAGACCACGGGCTCCCAGCAAGGTGGCGTTAATTTGGGCAGTGCTCAGACCACCCGTGGAGCCGGACTTGGCGGCACGGGGGGCAGCGGCGGTGCGCAGACCAGCCTTTATGGAAAGGGTCTAGTGAACGCTCCCGTGGGCCCGGGAAATAACCTTCAGGGCGGCGGCGGCTACGGAACCAAAGGTCGCGGCGGCGGACAAGATGGCTACGGTCAGCTGAGTCTGACGGGATCTGCTGGAGGCAACCCGATTCCTCTAGGCAAAGAGGCCATTGTACAGGGCGGACTGGACCGAGCGCTGATCGCTGATGTGGTCAACCGTAACAAAGGTCAAGTGCGCTTCTGCTACGAGCAGGAACTTCAGTCGGATCCAAGACTAGCGGGCCGGGTGGTTGTGGCCTGGGTGATCGGCAACGATGGCGCTGTTTCTAACGCAAGAATTCACAGCTCAACGCTTCACTCTAAAAACGTTGAGGAATGTATTTTGACGAGACTGAGGACTTGGCGCTTTCCCCTGCCAGAGGGCGAAGGCAATGTAGATGTCAACTTTCCGTTTCTTTTGGAGAAGCGTTCCTAGTTGCGCATGAAGGGAATGATTATGAGAAACCTATTTTTTCTGACTTTCGTTCTGGCCGCTCTCACCGGTTGCCAGCCTGGCTGGGATAAGGATCCGACCATTGAGGGTCTGCCTCCCGAGGTGGAACAGGGGCCGGAAACTTATATGGCCGCAATGAGAGATGCGATCTACATCCTTAACGACAACTTCTACGACTTCGTAGAGGGGGAGTCCGGCAGGGTTGAGTTCGAGATTAAGGTGTTGCAGCCGGACATCATCAATGTCGAAGCTGGAGTTGATGGCCTGGAAGATTACCTGCCAGGTGCGACGCAAACTTTTGACCCCGCCACTGGAAAATTTCTGATTGAGTGGGACGTACCTCAGGTTTTCGTACGAGGCTTGGAATCTGGGTACGCCAGCTACCAGCTTCGCCTGGTGGTCAACACCACCTCCCAAGATGGCTCTAAGGCCCAGCGCGAGCAGCCTATCGAGTTTAGGATTATAAGAAAGCTGGAGCGCCCTGAGATCCTGCGGGTTACCCCTCCAGATAAACAAACATCCCTGGTGCTCAAAGAAGGAAGCTCTGGAACTTACACTGTGGTGGTCAAAGATCCGAACTCCTCTAATGGTAGCATGACGGTGGCTGAGCCCATCCTTATGGTGGAGCCCCCTGCTAGTTCTACTTCCAAATCAGGCGCTCATTTGGTTTCTGTAGCCTCTCCGACGAGGGACCCAAACAACCCGACGCTGTGGAACTTTAGGGTCACTGTTAGAACGTTCAGCGAAATGACAGCCAGCTCCGACACCCTCTTCTTCACTTTGAGGGCCTACACACCGCTAGCCATGTCTGCGGAACAGGTTCGATCAGCGGCCTACCCGGTCAGCTTTAGAGTCGAAAACGGGGTGACTCCCGTGGAATGGACGGGTTCAGTTTTGAGCTCAGCCTCAAAAGATGCGGACGCACGCTTCTGGGAAGGCACTACCAATTACTTCACCTTTGCGTTCTACGATCCGCGTGGGGAAGCTCGCGCACAGATGTTGGCGTTAGACTCCAAGTGCAACGCTGGCGGCACCGCGCCCCGCTGTGAATGTAAGCTCGTGACGGACCGGCAAGTTTGCACTCTCCACTGGGTGCCTTCAGCTTCCGATGCGGACCCTAAAGGGGACGTGCTTCACGAATTCAAGTTCAGGGCACAGACCGTTCACAAAACAAACAGTAAAGAGATGTCTAATCCTAAGGAATTCACACTCAAAATCAACGTAAGCAGCCGGCCTCCTGGGATCTAAATGGAGAATATAAATATGAAACATACTTGGTTAAGAAATGTGGTCCTTGGGTTGGCTGTCCTGTTTACGAGCACTTGGGCGCAAGCAGACATCCTTAAAGACTTTGACTCCCTGGGGGGCAACGATGCTCTTTTAGATCAGGCTCAAGCTGTGAATCCCGAGACGGAAGTCAGAGTGGTTCAGGAGCGCGTGGTGAGTCGCCGGAGTCGTTTCGAGTTTGCCGGTGGGTACACTAACTTTTTTGCAGGCGATACTTATCTGGCCACCCAGTCCTTGGATCTGGGCTTTAGATTTCACGTGAACCCGCGTGTGTCCTTAGGTGCTCATTACTTCAACGCCTTCAATGGTCTGACCTCCGAGGGCGAAGCGCTGCAGAACAGCACTTTGCGCACTACGGCCGCGATGAATGAGCCAAGGATTCCGGATTTTGACCCCATTCAAGACGGCTACTACGGATCTGTGAATTTTTATCCATTCTATGGAAAACTCAACGTGCTCGGAATGTCGGTTGTGCACTTTGACACCTACGTTTTAGGTGGCTACGGGAACGTGAATCTTAAGTCAGGAGCTACGGACCTGATTCTTTACGGCGGCGGCATCGGCTTTTGGTTGTCTCAGCATCTTTCCACCAGGCTGGAGTTGAGGCAGCAGGTTTATGAAGCCAAACGTTACACAGGGGACCAGCGGCTCAATGTGACCGTAGGAAGTCTGTCGATTGGATACTTGCTCTAAAAGGGATAGGGAGTGATCATGAAAAATTTTATTCTGGCCGCATTGATTTTTGTATCTCCGCTGGCTCTGAAAGCTGAGGATGACCTCTTATCCATTCTTGATGGCAAGGTCGAGGAGCAGGTGGTTCCGGAGCGCGAGGCCAGCCAGCGGTCGGAAGTCACTCGTGATTTTCTGCGGAACACCACTCCCGAACAAAACATTTTCTTTATGTTTTTTGAAAAAGGGGAGTACGAGAAGGCTCTCTTCCAGTGGCGCTCAGCTTTTGGTGAAGGACCTTACACCGATGAGGTAAGAGCTCTTTACGGGCTGGTTCTTTTTCAGAACGGTCTGAAAGTTGTGGGAATGGAAAACCTCTTTCAGGTCTCCAAGCCCGAAAAGCTGCCCGCATCTCTTATGGAGATTTGGCGCAAAGAACTCCCTGACACTTCCAAACTCTGGGAGATGGTGCAGGTCAATTGGAACGGTCAGTGGACCCAGATCTTCGGCGCAACGGCTGAAGCCAAGGTTTTTGCTGCGAGCTTCCCGAGCCTGTCCAACACTGAAGCCATTGATCAGCGCGTGCGACAAACAGCCTCAGGCACATGGGAGCGAAACTGGCTTCAGTGGCAGTTGACTCTGGGACTGGCGATTCAAGGAGATTCAGCCAAAGCTGCTAAAGTGCTTAATAACCTTATGGCAGCGGAAGGTAATCCCGTCAGTCAGCCGCTGATGGACATCACAGCTGCTAGGATGCTTTATGAGCGTGGATTCCTAGATGCATCCATTGAATACTACAAAAAGGTGCCCAAAAGTTCTGAGTACTGGTGGGACGCGCAAGAAGAAATGGGCTGGGCTCACACACGCAAAGGTGAACCGCAAAACACGCTAGCTGTGACCGAAGGACTTATCCGGCCTGAGTTTGCAGCTCTCGTGGGACCTGAGACCGTGTTCCTTAGAACTTTGGCTCAACTTAAAATCTGTGATTACCCTGCAGTGGTTAAAACAGTGGGCGTGTTCCGCGATCGCTTCCGGCCTAAATCCGTGGCTCTCCTCTCGCTTGTGAACGGGGAGAAAGATGATTTACTGACTCAGTTTGTGGATCAAATGGCGGAAAAAGACAGGACTCTTCTAAGTCTTGGCAAGACGGCAAGAGAGCTCCCCCGGTTTATCACTCGGGATG
>CAYRIE010000156.1:0-4163 GCA_964424215.1 uncultured Pseudobdellovibrionaceae bacterium | reverse complement strand
GGTGGATCATTGATCTATCGCCCTCCCGTCCGATCACCTTCCTGAGCGAACAAAAGGAAATTGCTGTTTCCAAAAAGGTGGCGCCGCTTCAACTTTTTCTGCGGGCCAACTTTTCGGGCAAGCATCTTTTGAGCGTGGAGCGCAGCCGCTCCCAGGGCCGAGTGATCGAAGTGACATTTGCCGAGGGCGGGAGTTGGGAGATTCACCTCTACCCCCATGGGCAAAACTTTTTAGCCTCTACTGAGGGAAAGTCTCTTTCGTTTCACAAGCCTAAAAAAGATCCTTCCCCCCCAGCGCGTCCCGCGGACTTTGAGCTGCCGCCTGCCAGATCCCGCGAGGCTCTGCTTTCGGAGTGGCGACAGCTGCATAGAAAAGCTCCGAAGGCCGCTAAGGAGAAGGACGTTGTTTCCGAGTGGACTCAGAAAAGACAGAGACTGATTTCCAATCTTCAGGGCGAGCTCGAGCGCCTTGAGCTGGGTGTGTGGCAAGCAGCAGGTGAGGCGCTCAAGATCGATCCAGAGGCCGAGCTGGGTGAGAAGGTCCAAAGGCAGCTCAAAGACTTGGGCTCTCCGGTGGCCAAGATGGAGTTTTGCTTTGCGCGCGAAAAAAAACTCAAAGCTCAGAAGTTACTGTTAGAAGAGAGGGTCGAAGTGCTGAAGGCGGAGCTGACCTCACCCCCAACGGCAGAAGCGCTCAAGGCGCGTCCTCAGACTTCTAAAAAAGTCACCGAGCCTCTAAAGTTTAAAACCTTCCACCACGGGGCGTGGACTCTGTGGGTGGGCCGGTCCGGAGCCGATAACTTAAATCTGCTCAGAGCTGCCAAGCCCTGGTATCTTTGGCTGCATATCCGGGGAGAGCCGGGGGCTCATGGGATCGTGCGTCGCAATCGCGGCGCCCAGGTGCCGCCCAAGGACCTTCGCACTTTGGGCGAGCAGTTTCTGCGCCTCTCCTTAAGTGCCAGCGAACACAAGCGCAGGAGCGGCACTCAGGTGGAGCTGGTGGTCGCTGAAGTGCGACACCTTCGGCCGATCAAAGGGGATCGTCATGGACGTGTGCACTACTCACAAAGTGAAACCCTCAATATCCTGCTCAGCTAAGAGACTCCCTTGACGGAGTTTTTAGTCCCTAAGTAATCTTGTGAGAACTCATCATTCAGTAAAAGGAGTCCTTCATGATTCATGTTGAGAACATCTCCAAGCGCTATGGTGATTTCCTTGCAGTGGACAACCTCAATTTTGAGGTGCGCAAGGGAGAGGTTGTGGGATTTTTAGGTCCCAATGGCGCTGGTAAGACGACTACAATGAAAATGATCACGGGCTTCATGGGGCCCAGCACAGGAAGAATCCAGGTCGGCGGAGTCGATGTCTTTGCCAACCCTGTGGAAGCGAAGAAAAAGATCGGCTATCTGCCAGAGAACCCTCCGGTCTACACTGAAATGCGCGTGGAAGAGTATTTGCGCTTCGTGGCCGACCTAAAACTTGTACCCAAAGCTAAGGTGAAAGAGCGTGTGGAAACGGTGCTCGTGCAGATGGGTCTGGTGCCGATGCGAAGGCGTTTGATTCAGTTTCTCTCTAAGGGTTACCGTCAGCGGGTTGGAATCGCTCAAGCCTTGATCGCAGAACCTGATGTGCTGATTTTAGATGAGCCCACCGTGGGTTTAGATCCCAAGCAGGTGATAGAGATTCGGGAGCTGATCCAGTCTTTAAAGGGAAAGCACACGATCATTCTCTCAACCCACATTCTTCCGGAGGTTCAAGCCCTCTGCGAGCGCATCATCGTCATTCATTCAGGGCGCCTGGTGGCGCAGGACTCGATTCAGTCCCTTGCTAGCCGCTCCAGAGGCCAGCGCAAGATGCGCGTGGTGGTCAGAAGATCTCCTGAAAAGTTGGCAGCAGCTCTGAGCCAGCTTCAAGGAGTGATAGGCCTTGAAGCGGCCGGTGATCACGGTTTTGAGGTGGCCTTTGAGGGCGGGGATGAGGTTCAAGAGAAGATGGCCCATCATATCGTGGAATCAGGCTGTGGGCTTTTGAGTTTCGAGTCGGTCAGCTCCTCCTTAGAAGAGCTTTTCTTAGAATTGACCTCGGATGTGAAGGAGGTGAACGCATGAAAGACTATATGCGCGGCCTGATGGCCATAGCCAAAAAAGATTTTCGCGGCTTCTTTGCTGGACCTCTTTTTTATGTCTTAGCAGGTTTGGCCTTTGCGATTCTGTCCTGGAACTTCATATACGGAACTGCTCAGTTCATGGAGGCCTCTCAAGGGGGCGCCATGGCGGGCATGGGAGCGGGGCAGTACAACATTCGCGAGTTCCTCTTCATCAATCACTACGTGATGTACTTTTGGATTTTGTTTTTCGTCATCGGGGCCATGGCTATTAAGTTTTTGGCCGAAGAGAAGAAAAACAGCACCTTTGATTTGCTGTGGACAGCTCCGGTCACGCCCATGCAGATCGTTTCAGGTAAGTTTTTAGCCGCTGGGGCCATGGTGCTGGTTTTGACAACGATCTCCTTTCTGTACCCTCTGATGACATGGGTGTTCTCCTCTCTTGAGTGGGGCGCCATGCTGGCCTCCTTCGTTGGACTTTTCCTGATCGCGCTCACATTTGTTTCAGTGGGCATGTTTGTATCCTCGCTCACATCATCTGCCGTACTTACGGTGGTGGGCTCGATTATTATTTTCTTTGCGCTGCTCCTATTGGGGTGGATGGAAAAAGCGTTTGGAGGCGTGTGGTGGGCGCAGGAGGTCTTTAAGCACATCAGCATCGCCTCTCACATGGAGACCTTCTTAAAGGGCAGTCTCCGGCTCAGCTCCATTGTGTTTTTGGCAACTTTCAGTTTGTTCTGGCTTTTTCTCTCCGAAGGCTCACTTAAGTTTTCCGCCGTCAGCCTGGGAGAAAAGAAGCTTAAGGTCTCCTCCAAGGTGCTCTTGGGGACCGCCTTTTTGTGTGTGATTGTTCCTGCTCTTTACGGCTGGTTTCTAAGATACTGGCCGGCATGGTTTTGGGCTCCTGTGGGACTAGCTGTGCTGGCTCTTGCGGTCGTTGCAGCGCTTGAGTCGCATTATCTTAAAGCGTTTTTCGCTAGCAGGACTGCAGCTAAGGATCTCAACGTTGGCACATCATTGCTTTTGACGCTGCTTCTGTTGGGAGTGATCAATTACATCGCTGTTAAAAACGATATTCTTTGGGATATGACCGAAGGAAAGGTGAACACCCTGTCGGGGCAGACCACCAACATTTTAAACAACCTTGAGGAGCCCGCAAAAATCGTCTCGCTTTATCAGGATGATCAAGCTCTTCAAACCGTGGAGGCGCAGCTCACCCCCTTGGTGGACATGTACCGCAACGCTAGCCCCAACGTGCGCTACGAAAGGGCCAACCTTCATCAAAATCCTCATTTGATTCAAACTTACAGTCTGTCCTCACGGGACAACTTCGCACTTTTTGTCGAGTATCAGGGGCGCCATGAAAGGATCATGGAAGTTGACGAGAACGCCATCACCACGGCCCTTGCCAAAGCCATGGACACTAAGAGCCGAAAGATCTACCGCGTCGTGGGACATGGGGAGCTGGAAGCTGAGCAGAGCCGGCAAGGTATTGGTCTTTTCACAAAGGAGCTGGAGCGACTTCGTTACCAGCTGGAGCCGCTGGACCTGACCACAGTTGAGAAAGTTCCAACAGACGGAGCCTTTGTGGCCATCTGGGGTCCGACATCTGAGTACACGGAGCACGAAATTCAGCTGCTCAGAAACTATGTGCGGGATGAGGGCGGGAGAATCTTTTTAGCCATTGACCCCATGGAGCGCCACAACCTGGCTCAGCTCACCAAAAGCTTTGGAGTCACGTTCGACAACACGGTCGTCTACAGCGAAAATGTGCGGCCAACGCCCACCTTTGCCGTGGGGATACCCAGGCCAGGTGGCCATGAGGTGACAGCTTCACTGCCGGTTCAAGTGCCGGCCATATTTTATAACGCCTCACCTTTGACGGAAGAGGCGCTGCCAGATAATCCCTTCAGCTTTACGGCCCTAGTGACCACCGGTATGCCCGTTCGCGCGCTCACCTCACTGGATGAGAGTGCACGTGTGGCTGGAGAAGGAGAGATGACCTTGGTGGCAATTGCTGAAAGGCGCATGGCCTTTGACTCCACAGAGGACGCTGGCAA
>CAYRIE010000155.1:0-4167 GCA_964424215.1 uncultured Pseudobdellovibrionaceae bacterium | reverse complement strand
GCCTGGGTTATGCACTCTCTTTCATCTGACTTCATTTGGGCAAACTGCAAATAGGCGTAGGCAGCCATGGCTGCCCCACCGTTGTTGATGTCATCATCAGGCGCTATTTGCGTGTCCTTATAGTCCTGAAAGACTGGAGGAAGCTTTGCATAGGGGTCTAGCACCTTGCCACAAGAATCTAGCTGTATCCAGGCGGTGGGCGGCAGATTCAAAGAGGTTACCTCACACCCTTTCCCGTAAATGGGCTTTGAGTATTTAGCTTTGAGGTGCTCAGCTTCTTCAAGCACTGCCGGCAGCACAGCCTTTAAGGAATTAGATCCGTTGGTCCCAGGATGATAAAAGTAGCGCTTCACTAGCTCACATAAGTCCACCATGGATCTGGCGCCCTCCCATGGATCTTCGGCCTGCTTGCCACTTGTTGTGATGGACTCGATGAACACCATCAGCTCGTCTTTATCCGCTTCAGTGCTCCTGCTAAGTTGTTCGTGGATCTGACAGAGCACCGTGTTTTCGTGATGAGAGTAGCGAAAGATGGTTCCGTTATCATGTTCAAGCTCTGCTTTAAGAGCTCTCACAAAATCGAAGTTAGGAAACTCTCCCCTCCGGTCATGAAGGTACTGACCCGCATGCTCGATCCGCCCGTCTTTGTGCATGACGTGATGGGAAAACTGAAATGCGATCTGTTCGTAGGGCCGCCGGCCCTTGTGAAAGGGCAGCGCCACCATGCAGGTTTCAAAATCGATAAAGTGAAGAGGGTAACGGGCCAGGCTCATTTCCGCTTTAAGGCCCTCCCCATCGATGTAGGGCGTGCTCCTTTTTTTCTGGTGACTCTCTACCTGCAGCCACTGCCTCTGCGCCTGAGAGAGGCCACCTTTGGGATGCTCCTTGGATAGATCCTTAAACTCCTCATCACCTACTTCCGACATAAGTATTATGTTACGGTCCAGAAGTTTTTGGCTGTTTCGGAAGTTCCAAATATCGAACACAAAGGGCTGATCTAAATCCTTACGGGTCTTTGACCAGCATTCGTTAAAGCCGCTCTTGAGCCCCGGCGCCTCTGCCCTGAACTCACAGCTCTTGCACTGACTGCCCACCTGAGGCGGAATTTTCTCATCTTTACGGTAGTGCTCCGATAGCCAGGAGATGGTCTCAGAAAAATTTTTGCCCCCCATATGGCCACTGACCTCGCGGTTTTCATGAATCAGAGCCACGGCTTTGGTGACATCCAGTTTGCAGAGGATCTTTGTGCCAAGGGCTTTAAGTGTTACGTCGCCAACGACTTCGACCTTCTTAAAGCTCTCATCACCTTTTAAGAGAAACTTCTGATTGAGACCATCAACGCTCGCCTCTTGGGTTTTATCTGCCAGCATCAGAAAGGAGCTCACCTTGGCCTTCGGCCAGCAGCTCCGAAGCACATGGGCTTGAAAAGCCACATCATAGATGTAAGGCTGCCACTGGCCCGTTAAGCTAGGAATGCCTTTTTTCAAAAGCGTTTTGTTCCATAGGTCTTCTTCGAAGGTTTCCGGATTGCAGCTTTTGGATTTCACTTCGATCAGCTCAAATTTATGGCCATCTTTTTTGAGTACATCAATGCGCACCAGAAGATTCTCATGCCGAATCGCTGCTTCAAAAATCGTAACTTTTTCTCGCTGTAAAAGCTCAAGCGTTTCTTGAACTGCCTTCTCTGGATCCAGGGTGGTCACCTCGATCCCGTCAGGCTCATAACACTTGGCCAACTCGCCCACTTGAAAGCCGCCCTTAGCCAGCGCCTGCATGAACGGATCGTCCAAGCTGCTGTCAGCGTAAATCTCACGCTTTTTCGTGTAGTAGAGCTTAGTAGGACATTCCAGAGCCAGCTTGTAGCGCGATTTAGTCAGGTACCGAGGTGGGGCGGACATATCTTGCCTTTCTGTACACTCCATTCCCTTCGGCTGATGACCCTAAATAAGTTAGGTTGGATGGCCACCTTGATGGCGGCCCAATCCTGGACGAAAGTTCAACCCTAGGGCTTAACGAACTTTAGAGTCATGCGGTCACTTTCTCCGATGGCTACGTACTTGTCTTTATCGACATCTCCCAGGCGAAGACTCGGGGGCAAGGTCCAGACACCTTCGGGATGATCTTTGGTGTCCTTGGGGTTGGCGTTGATTTCAGATTTTGCGACCAGTTTAAAGCCTGCCTTTTCGGCCATCTTAATGACGTCAGCTTCTGTTAGGTAGCCTTTCTTAACGTTGCTCTTGCCTGTGGCTCGGTGAGCGACCACACCCAGGGTTCCTCCGGGCTTTAAGGCCTTAAAGAACATCTTAAAGGCGACATCTTCCTTACCTTGTGAGGCCCAGCTATGAACATTTCTAAAGGTCACCACAGCATCAGCAGATCCAGCTGGCGCAATCTCAGTAGCCTTCTCAAGATCAAAACGGGTTACAAGAGCTTTTTCACCCACTTCCGGATGGTCTTTAAGCCAGGCTTCGGTGCGCGCATTTAAATTCTTCATATAATCAACTGTGGAATCAGCTGGAAAAATCGCGGCTACGTACTGACCTTTAGCGGCCAGGAAGGGTGCCAGAATTTCCATGTACCAGCCGCCACCGGGCGTAATTTCCACAACGGTCATCTCAGGTGTTAGCCCGAAAAATTCTAATGTCTCTAGCGGATTTCTGTACGCATCGCGCGCCGTGTTTTCGGCCGTGCGGTAGGGGCTCGTAATAGCCTCCTCAAGAGTAAAATCTGGGGCCTTGTCCTTACCTGAAGACGCGCAGCCCATCACAAACAAAATCGATCCTAGTGCAGCCAAAACTCTCATGATGCTCCTCTCTTAGAAGTATAGGCACCGCCTGGCGGACACGCCGGGAAAAAGGTGCCTGACACCAAAGAAGTTTAGCAGCCCTAAGAGTTCAATGGAACCTTCGAAAAAGGAACCTTCAAAAAACCTAGAGGAGGGCCTGTTGAAAGACTTCGGTGGGCTGGGCGCCGGAGATGGCCTTCTCACCGTTGATAAGAAAAAAGGGCACGCCGCGCACACCGATCTGCTGGGCCTCGTAGATGTCCGACTGAACTCTTTCGTTCAGAGCGTCCGTAGCGAGCGCTTGAGACAAAGCAGTACTATCAAGGCCCACCTCTTCGCCAAGAGCCAGAAGAGTCTGGGTGTCAGCGATATTTTTGCCATCGACAAAATAGGATCTGAACAGAACCTCTGCGGCCTCGTTCTGCTTTCCTTCTAATTGAGCCAAGTGTAGGAGCTGATGGGCCTTAAGGGTGTTGGCAGGTATCACTTGATCAAAATTAAACGAGATGCCCACCTCAGCTCCCATCTGAGCTACGCGTGCGTGCATCTGCTCCACTTGTGATGGACTCCAGCCCTTCTCAGAGGAAAGAAACTCAGTCATACTGACCCCTGGCTCTACATTTAAGTCAGGCATCAACTGATAGCTCTTCCATTCCACCTTAACTGCAGATGGCTCAGGAAGCTGCTTTAAGGCCGCCTGAAAGCTGCGGTGGCCGATGTAGCAAAATGGACACATGATGTCGCTCCAAATTTCAACTTTCATAATCACTTCCTTTCAGCGTGGTATCATGGTGTAGGTTACTCAAACCACCCTCTCTTAAGCAGGCTTGACGGGTCAAGGTGGACGGTGATCTATGACCTTTCTTAAGCAAAGGAGTCCTATCCATGAAAACCTTTTTACAGCGTCAGCTTCAAAGAGTTCAAGGACAGCGCCCGCACCGTCTTGAATCGACGTGGTTTAAAGACGGCGATATGAGCACCGCCGAGGGCCGGAGAGCGGCCGACTTTTTAGTTATTGCTAGCATGGGCATCTCGCTGACTTTGGGAGCTGCCAGAGCAGGAGCTCAGATCGGCACCATGGTGGCTGGCCCTAAGGGCTCGGTGGCAGGAGCCATTCTCGGGACTTCTGTAGGCCTTGCGACCACGTTGGTGGCACTTGAGATGTCAGATCTCAGTGGCACGGACACGCTCGATTACACACCCGTTGGGCTTTGATCCCACCCCGCCTTTTGATCAGGCCACCTAGCGATAGCCTCCCGCTCCATAAGAAAAGCCCCGAATCTTTGATCCGGGGCTTTTGAATTTCGTTCTTATCATCTCCTGGGGGATCCGGAGATGAACTTAATATCCTACTGAACGCTTAGAGGCGGATGGGGTCTACC
>CAYRIE010000154.1:0-4174 GCA_964424215.1 uncultured Pseudobdellovibrionaceae bacterium | reverse complement strand
AATGCAGATCAAACTCACCTTCGCGCACTTCGCGAGTCAGGGCTCCAGATTCCGTCGTGGATTCATAGGAGTATTTGACGTAAGCGGCGATGCTTTCGCCTGGCACAATAATCTCGGTGAAGAAGCGGTGAAAGTAGACGTTCTGCACGTTGTCCACATTCTCCACGAGGTGGTTCACAATGAGCGTTTTCAGTTCTTCAACCAAGAACGAATGCTGATCCACAGGCAGAGCCTGGCTGACTTTGCTAGCCTGAAAGGTCCACGCCATGAGCAACACAATGAAGAACCAACTTAGAAATTTCATAAGCTCCACCGCAGGGAAAGAGGTTTGCGAAAAATATAGTCCATTATGGCCTGGTGTGAAAGGCTCAGAAAATCCCCTTTGTTGCTCGGGGCGTCATGCTGTGGGTGTCCGGCAATTTGTGACAAATGGGAGGGGGGGTGATAGACGAATTTGGATAACTAGAGGGGTATCCATATGGAGATCTTGGGCTCACCCTTGGATCGGGCGTCCGAATCCTTCAAGGTGAATTCGGAACATTTTACTCAGCTCAAAGAAGAGCTTACCAGAAGGTGCCATGAGGCAGCCCAAGGCGGTGGTCCGGCGTTGATCGAGCGCCATAAATCGCGCGGCAAGCTCACCGCTCGCGAAAGATTAGAGTGCCTCCTAGATGAGGGCTCCTCGTTTCTTGAGCTCTCACCCCTTGCAGCCTTTGGAATGTACGAGGGCAGCGCTCCAGGAGCTGGCTTGATCACAGGTATCGGCAAAGTTTCCGGTAGAGAGTGCGTTCTTGTGATCAACGATGCAACGGTTAAAGGCGGCACCTACTTTCCGATGACCGTAAAAAAGCATTTGCGTGCCCAGGAAGTGGCCCGAGAAAATGGCCTCCCTTGTATTTATCTTGTGGACAGCGGCGGTGCCTTTTTGCCCCTTCAGTCTGAAGTCTTTCCCGACAAAGAACACTTTGGCCGCATTTTCTACAATCAGGCTCAAATGTCCGCAGAGGGTTTGGCGCAGGTTGCTGTGGTCATGGGTAGCTGCACAGCAGGCGGAGCCTATGTGCCGGCCATGAGCGATGAAAACATCATTGTAAAGAACCAGGGCACGATTTTCTTGGGAGGCCCACCTCTTGTGAAGGCAGCCACCGGTGAGGTCGTCAGTGCTGAAGATCTTGGCGGTGGAAGAGTTCACAGCGAAACCTCCGGTGTGACCGACCACCTAGCTGAAAACGACGAACATGCTCTGGATATCGCTCGAAGCATCATCTCCCATCTGGGCCACAGGGAACGGCAGCCGATTCAGATGAAAACTCCGGAGCCGCCGCTTTATGCGCCCGAGGAGATCTATGGGCTGCTACCCAAAGATCCGCGCACCCAGTACGACGTGCGCGAGGTGCTAGCGCGCCTTCTGGACGGCAGCGAGTTTCACGAATTTAAGAAGCTTTATGGCCCCACACTGGTGTGCGGCTTTGGCCACATCGAGGGCTTCCCCGTGGGAGTGCTCGCCAACAACGGAATTCTCTTTAGCGAGAGCGCCCAAAAGGCCGCGCACTTTGTTGAGCTTTGCAATCACCGCCGTATTCCCCTTTTGTTTCTACAGAACATATCTGGCTTCATGGTCGGAAGAGCCTACGAAAATGAAGGCATTGCCAAGCATGGAGCTAAAATGGTGATGGCCGTGTCCAACGCCACCGTACCCAAATTCACCGTTGTCATTGGTGGCAGTTACGGGGCCGGTAACTACGGCATGTGCGGAAGAGCCTTTAGTCCAAGGCAGCTTTGGATGTGGCCCAACGCCCGGATCTCCGTGATGGGAGGCGAGCAGGCAGCAGGCGTTCTTTGGACTGTGAAAAAAGATCAGCTGGAGGCCAAGGGGCAGACTCTTTCGGCTCAGGACGAGGAAAAGTTTAAGGCACCCGTGCTCAGTAAGTATGAAGAAGAGAGCTCCTGTTATTATTCAACGGCCAGGCTCTGGGATGACGGGGTCATAGATCCTGCCAAAACTCGCCAGGTGGTGGCCATGGGAATTGCCGCAAGTCTTTGCCGCCCCTGGGATGAACCTCGCCAGGGCATATTCCGAATGTAGTGAACTGAAGAGAGCTTTATGAAGTACGTCGAGCAAGAAAAAATTCTCACCGGTGTCAGGGTTTCTCTCAATCGGCCCTCGGTACGCAACGCCTTTGATCCTGAAATGATCTCTGAGCTGACTGAAGTAGCTCGGCAACTGGCCCAGGACGGTTCGGCAAGATTTGTGCTTTTGGAAGGCCAAGGGAGCGCCTTTTGTGCGGGGGCTGACCTTCAGTGGATGAAATCCATGGCAGCTTTTTCTGAAAAGGAAAACCTGGACGACGCTCGTCAGCTGGACGATATGTTTCAGGCCTTTGCGGATTTGCCCATGCCTCTTGTCACCTACGCCCACGGATTTGTGTTCGGGGGAGCTTTAGGACTCTTGGCTGTGAGTGATTTCTCTTTAGCTGATGCAAAGACGATCTTTAGCTTCTCAGAAGTAAAGCTGGGCCTGGTGCCTGCGGTCATCAGCCCCTATGTGCTCCAAAGAGGAAGCCTTTCTCACCTGTCCCAACTTATGCTCACGGGGGCGCGGTTTGACTCAGCTAAGGCACAAGGTGTGGGTCTTGTAGATGAAATTGTTCCGCTGGATGCTAAGGACACCTGGCTTCAGGAGTTTTCACGCGCGCTCAATGAGGCGGGGCCAGCTGCCGTGGCTGCGACCAAAAGGCTTTTGAGCGAAATTCGCACTCTTAAAGATCCAGACAAAATTAAAGAGCTTACAACTCAGACCATCGCTCAAGTTAGGGTCAGTCCCGAGGGGCAAGAGGGCCTGTCTGCATTTTTTGAAAAACGCAATCCGCCCTGGAGAAAGCCATGACCGTTAAGGTGGCCGTAGCCAACCGCGGTGAAGTGGCGGTGCGCATCCTTAAAGCTTGCCGGGAGCTGGGGCTTAAGAGTGTTCTTTTGCACTCCGAAGCCGACATAAAAAGTAAGGCCTACAGGCTGGCTGATGAGACCTACTGTTTAGGGCCCGCTCCCAGTGCGGAGAGCTACCTTCATCACGATCGTCACATCGAAGCTCTTAAGAGTACGGGCGCAACTCACCTTCACCCTGGGTTTGGATTTTTGTCCGAGAACGGCGATTTTGCAGAGAAGGTGGAAAGAGCTGGCTTTGTTTTTGTCGGACCCAGGCCGGAGACGATTCGCCAGATGGGCGATAAGATTTCAGCTAAGGCGTTGATTGAAAAAGCCAAGGTGCCTTTTGTGCCTGGGTACAACGGCGCTGATCAAAGCTTAAAGCAGCTTATGGCGGCAGCAGAAAAAATTGGCTACCCGGTGATCGTTAAAGCTGCTGCGGGCGGCGGCGGCCGGGGCATGAAGATCCTGACGGGTCCGAGTGAAGCTGAAGTGCTGATCGAATCAGCTCAGAGGGAAGCTCTTGGCGCCTTTGGATCTGCCCAAGTTTTTATGGAAAAATATTTGGACCGTGCCAAACACATTGAGTTTCAGGTTTTTGGAGACGGAGAGGGTGGAGCCATTCACTTGGGAGAGCGCGACTGCTCTGTTCAAAGGCGCCATCAGAAGATCATTGAGGAGGCTCCAGCGCCTCTTTTAGACGAAACTTTGCGCCGTGAGATGGGCGAGGCCGCCTGCGCCATCGCCAAGGTATGTAAGTACCGCGGAGCTGGCACGGTGGAGTTTTTGGTCCAAGACGGCAAGTTCTACTTCCTCGAGATGAACACACGGCTCCAAGTGGAGCACCCGGTGACCGAGCTCGTGTACGGGGTGGATCTGGTGAAAGCCCAGCTGCGCTTAGCCCTGGGGGAGTTTAAGCTCTGGCAGGACTTAAAGCCGCGCGGTCACGCCCTTGAGTGCCGCATTTATGCTGAGGATTCCGACCGGGGAGGGCTTCCGAGCACGGGACTGCTAGGATCCATAAGGTGGGCAGAGGGACCGGGACGGAGGTTCGATGCTGGATTTGAAAAGGGCGATGAAGTCACACCCCACTATGATTCCATGATCGCTAAGGTGATTGTTTGGGATGAGAACCGAGAGGCCGCCCTGGCCAAGATGCGTGTGGCCTTACGTGAGTCCATCGTCTTTGGTGTTAAAACTAACTTTAACTTCCTTGAGCAGATTCTCAATCATCCTGAGTTTCGCAGCG